>JAZQXQ010000265.1:0-2248 GCA_045632965.1 Clostridia bacterium | reverse complement strand
CCAGCGTTTCGGCGGCATCGGGCGATATGACGCTGATATTCAATGACGGCCGTGCGCATGTGCGCGTTACGTCAACCGAAAGGGGTGTGCCCTTTGGCGGCAAAGAAAAAGCAAACATTTGAAGAGAAAATGACGCAGCTGGAAGAACTGGTGCAGAAGATGGAAGAAGGCGGCATGACGCTGGAAGAGACGCTCAAGCACTATGAAAACGGCGTGAAGCTGGCTGCGGAACTGAAAAAAGAATTGGTTGCGGCGGAAGAGAAACTGACGATTCTGGGCGATAAGAGCGCGGAGGAAGCATGAATTATAACGAACAGTATGATTTTTACTGCCGCGCGGTAGAGGAAACGCTCAAAACCGCCGTGCCGCAGGACGTGCCGCAGCCCTTGCAGGACGCCATGCGCTACAGCCTGCTGGCGGGCGGAAAACGACTGCGCCCCGTGCTTTTGCTGGCGGCGTATTCGCTGATAAAGGATGATTTTACGCAGGCGCTGCCCTTTGCGGCGGCACTTGAAATGGTGCATACCTACTCGCTGATTCACGATGACCTGCCGGCGATGGACAACGATGATCTCAGGCGCGGCCGCCCCACCTGCCACAAGGTATACGGCGAGGGCATGGCGGTGCTGGCGGGCGACGGGCTGCTTTCTCTGGCTTTTGAAACGATGGCGGAGAGCGACCATCCCAAGGCTTTTGCCGCCATGAAGGAACTGGCCATGCGCTGCGGCACGCGCGGGATGATCGCCGGGCAGTGCAAGGATTTGAAAGCAGAGGAAACGGGCGGCGACGAAGAAACGTTGCATTACATTCATCAGCACAAGACGGCGGATCTTCTGACGGCTCCCATCGTGATGGGGCTGACGCTTGCCGGCGCGACGGAGGCTGAGATCGAAGCCGGGCGAAATTACGGCTGCAATCTTGGCGTGGCGTTTCAGATTATTGACGACATTCTGGACGTGGTGGGCGACAGCAAAACGCTGGGCAAATCCATCGGCAAGGATGAGGAAGAGAACAAATGCACCTGGACGCGCATCTACGGCCTTGAAAAAGCGCGCGAGGATGCGGAAAAATACACCGATCAGGCGGCGGAAAGCCTGGAAATTTTCCAAAATAAGGGGAATTTCTTAAAAATACTTGCGCAGCGTGCGCTTGTTCGCGTACAATAATACACAGACATTTTTCAAGGAGGAACTTTCAGATGATCACCGATAATTTTCTTGAAGAGGTAGCAACCAAACGGAACCGCGGCACGCAGTCGCTTTTGATGGCCGTGGCCAATGTGCTGATGGTCGTGATGGCGATTTACGGCATGATGGGCCTCAATACCGTTGTATATATGATCAGCGGCGCGTTTGGCGAAATTTCTACCTTCAGCATGATTTACGCTGCGGTGGAAGTGGTATTGTCGCTGGGCGTGGCGGTGGTTCTGTTCCTGTTCCGCGATCGTATCCGCACCGAGTATGAATATACCTTCACCAACGGCCAGATGGACTTTGCGCAGGTGTTCAATAACAAAAAGCGCAAGAACCTGGGCACCATGAACATCCGCAATGTGGAAGCCATGGGCCTGGTTGCTTCCGGCAGCTTTAACCGCTACCTGAACATGAAGGACGTGAAGCGCAGCAACTGGTTTGTTAACCGCGATGCGCAGCTGTTCTATTTCTACTTCAGCAAGGATAATCAAAAGCGCATGATTATCATCGAGGTCAGCGATGAGATGCTGGCGCTCATCAAGCGCTATGCTGCGCAGGGTACCTATCAGGTGAACTAAATCATGCAGTGCTATCTTGACAACAGCGCGACGACCCGGCCGACGGAATATGTGGCTGAGGCGGTAAGACAATGCATGCTGGAGGGGTTTTATAATCCCTCCGCTTTGTACGCGCCGGCGCTGACGAGTGAAAAGCAGATGGCGGCCTGCCGTGAGGCGATCGCCAAGGAACTGCATGCCGATGCGCGCAATGTGATTTTTACCTCCGGCGGCACGGAAGCGGATAATCTGGCGATTCTCGGCAGCCTGTCCTTTTTCCGCGGCGGCAGGGTGCTGTTTTCTGCCGGCGAGCATCCGGCGGTGCGTGCGGCCTGCGAGAGCGTGAGAAATCAGTTTGACGTGCAGGAGATTCCTTACGACAGCGAAGGAAAGATTGATCTTGAAGCGCTGAAGGGGCTTTTGACGGAGGATACGCGCCTGATCTGCGTGATGCAGGTGAACAACGAGTCCGGCGCCATCCAGCCCCTGGAGGAGATC
>JAZQXQ010000264.1:0-1876 GCA_045632965.1 Clostridia bacterium | reverse complement strand
CCGACCGTCGCGCACGACAACGCCAAAACCTGGCGCGAATATCGCCTGATTGTAAGCAGCGCCGACGCGCCGCTGCGCCGCGAGATCAGCTGGCTCGATTTTGACCGCCCCACCAATCGCTTTGCCAACCTGCTGCTCAGCCGCGGCGTCAAGCGCGGCACGAAGGTGGGCATCCTGCTGATGAACTGTCTGGAATGGCTGCCCATTTACTTTGGCATTCTCAAAGCCGGCTGCATCGCCGTGCCGCTCAATTTCCGCTATTCCAGCGATGAAATCAAATACTGTCTGGATCTGGCGGATGTCGAGGTTCTCGCCTTCGGCCCCGAGTTCATCTCCCGTATGGATCCGATCGCGCAGGAGATTCCCAAGGTGCGCATGCTCTTCTTCGTGGGCAAGAACGGCCCGGAATACAGCGAAGACTGCCTGTCGCTGATGAGCTACTGCTCCTCCAATCCCCCGCCCATTGAAATGAAGGAAGACGACTACGCCGCCATTTATTTCTCCTCGGGCACAACAGGCTTCCCCAAAGCCATTCTGCATGATCACCGTTCGCTCCTGTGTGCCTGCGATGTGGAGCAGAATCACCACAGCCAGTCGCGGGATGACGTGTTCCTGTGCATTCCGCCCTTGTACCATACCGGCGCCAAGATGCACTGGTTCGGTTCTCTCAAAGCGGGCAGCAAGGCCGTCCTCCTGCGCGGCGTAAAGCCCCAGTGGATTTTGCGCACCATCTCCGAAGAGCACTGCACCATCGTGTGGCTGCTGGTGCCGTGGGCGCAGGATCTGCTGGACGCCATCGACGCGGGCAAGGTCAGCCTCGATGATTATGAACTTGACCAGTGGCGGCTGATGCACATCGGCGCGCAGCCCGTGCCGCCCAGCCTCATCCACCGCTGGAAGAAGGTTTTCCCGCATCACCAGTACGACACCAACTACGGTCTGTCCGAGTCCATCGGCCCCGGCTGCGTGCATCTGGGCGTGGAAAATATCCACAAGGTCGGCGCCATCGGCAAGGCCGGCTTCCAGTGGGAAACAAAGATCGTAAATCCCACCGGCAAAGAAGTGGAGCAGGGCGATGTGGGCGAACTGATCGTCAAGGGCCCCGGCGTCATGCTGTGCTACTACAAAAATCCCGAAGCCACCGCGGAAGTCCTCAAGGACGGCTGGCTCTACACGGGCGATATGGCCCGCGAGGACGAGGCCGGCTTCATTTACCTTGTCGACCGCAAGAAGGATGTTATCATCACGGGCGGCGAAAACCTCTACCCCGTGCAGATTGAAGTCTTCCTGCGTGCCTTTGATAAGATCAAGGACGTGGCGGTGATCGGTCTTCCCGATGCGCGTCTGGGCGAAATCGCCGCCGCGATCATCGAAATCAAGGAAGGCATGGATTGCACAGAAGACGAAATCAACGCTTTCTGTGAGGGCATGCCGCGCTACAAGCGCCCGCGCAAGGTCATCTTCGACAAGGTACCGCGCAACCCCACCGGCAAGATCGAAAAGCCTGTCCTGCGCGAAAGATATTGCCGCGGACGCCTGGTGGAATCCCAGATCACGGGCTAAATAAAATAACCATATAAAAACAAATACGACAGAAAAGGAGTGCCAGATCATGTTCATCAAAATCGCCATGTTGTTTGTTTTCTTCGCTACTACCGTAGGTATCGGCCTGTATTGCCGCAAGCATGCGACGGATGTGAACGGTTTTGTTCTGGGTGGACGCAGCGTAGGCCCGTGGCTCACTGCCTTCGCTTATGGTACTTCTTATTTCTCTGCCGTTGTTTTTGTCGGCTACGCCGGTCAGTTTGGCTGGAAATACGGCATCGCCGCCACCTGGGCCGGCATCGGCAACGCCATCATCGGCTCGCTCATGGCC
>JAZQXQ010000263.1:0-3974 GCA_045632965.1 Clostridia bacterium | reverse complement strand
CCCACGACTCCATCGGCGTTGGCGAAGACGGCGCGACGCATGAGCCCATCGAGCAGCTGGCCGGCCTGCGCTCCATCCCCGATCTGAATGTCATCCGTCCTGCCGACGGCAAGGAAACCACCATGGCCTGGCTGACTGCGCTGACCAGCGGTCTGCCCACCTGCCTGGTGCTCACCCGTCAGAATCTGCCTCAGTACGAAGGCGCTTGCCCCTGCAAGATCAAGAAGGGCGGCTATGTGCTGTCTGACTGCGATAAGACCCCCGATGTGCTGCTGATGGCCTCCGGCTCCGAAGTGGAGCAGATCCTCGCTGCGCAGAAGGTGCTGGCCGACGAGGGCATCGCCGCCCGCGTCATCTCCATGCCCTGCATGGAAATGTTCCTCAAGCAGGATAAGGAATACCAGGAGAGCGTGATTCCTTCCGCCGTCCGTGCCCGCGTGGCCATGGAAGCCGGCGCCACCATGCCCTGGTTCCGCTTCACCGGTCTTGACGGCGAAGTGATCGGTATCGACCACTTCGGCGCTTCCGCTCCCGCCGCCATCCTCTTCAAGGAATACGGCTTCACCGTGGAGAATGTTGTCGAAAAGGCCAAGAAGGTTCTGGGCAAGTAATATATAAACGGCAGAAAAGCGTCCGCCTTTGCGCGGGCGCTTCTGCTGCCTATTAAGATAACAGGGGGATCCCTTTATGACCACGCCCCATATCCGCGATTATAAAGGCAAGCGCATTTACATGATCGGCATCGGCGGCAGCAGCATGTCCGGCCTGGCACAGATGCTGCATGATAAAGGTTACAATGTAACTGGGTCTGATAAAACGCACAGCCATGCGGTGGAGCGCCTGGAAGAAATGGGCATGCAGGTGTTCATCGGCCATCATGCGGAGAATGTAGCCGGCGCAGATCTATTGATCTATTCCGCTGCCATTCATCCTGATAATCCCGAGCGTATGTACGCTGCCGAGCACGGCATCCCGCAGATTGAGCGCGCCGTGCTGCTGGGCCAGGTGATGGAAGGCCATAGAAACAGTGTGTGCATCAGCGGTGCGCACGGCAAGACCACGGCGTCCTCCATGCTGGCGCAAACGCTGCTGGATTGCGATATGGATCCGGCCATTCATATTGGCGGCCGCATTGATAAAATCGGCGGCGGTACGCGCATTGGCGGCGATGACGTCTTTGTGGCCGAGGCGTGTGAATTTGCCGGCAGCTTTCTGCACATGAAGCCGACGGTAGCGGTGGTGCTCAATATCGATGAGGATCATCTCGATTACTACGGCGATATGGCGCATATCGAAGAAGCTTTCTATAATTTCTGCTCGCTGGTGCCGGAAACGGGCCTGGCACTCGGCTGGGGCGAGGACGAGCGCGTGCAAAAGCTCTTCAAGCGCCTTTCCTGCCGCACACAGACCTTTGGCTTTACCGATGCGTGCGACTGGTACGCCAAGGACCTGACCTATGAGCATGGCTGTCCACGCTATACGGCGGTCTTTGAGGGCAAGGAGATTTGCCGCATTGCCCTTCGCGTAGCGGGCAGATTCAATGTGATTAACAGCCTTTCTGCTGTGGCCTCTGCCTATGAGCTGGGCGCGGATATGCAGAAAGTGGCTGAGGCGCTGTACAACTTTGCCGGCGTGCATCGTCGCTTTGAGCATACGGGCGATATCGACGGCGTGCATATGTATCACGATTACGGTCATAATCCCGTAGAAATGCGCGGCGCGCTTTCCGTTGCCTGCGAGCAGCATGCTAACCGCGTGTGGGCGGTCATGCAGCCGCACACCTTCAGCCGCGTCAAGACGCTCTTTGACGGCTATCTCACCTGCACGGAGCAGGCAGACTTTACGCTGGTAACGGATATTTGCGCTGCCCGCGAGGTAGATCCCGGCGACATCAACAGCGGCATGATCGTGGAAGGCATGAAGAAAAACGGCATCAACGCTGTATGGACGCCTTCCTTTGACGATACCGAAGCGTATCTGCGTGAACACTGGCAGCCGGGAGACCTTGTGCTGACGATGGGCTGCGGCGATATCAATCTGCTCAACGAGCAGATGCACAAGCACGGGGATACCCAAAAGTAAAAATAAAAGAAAGACGATGCTGAAGGGCATCGTCTTTTTGATTATGCCAGCTTTTTGATTCGCTCAATCTCGCGCAAAATTTCATCGATTGATTCGCCGCCGAGGATGTGCCATTCCTGCTGGCTGATGCTGAGCTGCTCGTTCAGCGCGGCAAGCGCGCCTGGATAATCATGATCCATTTCGCATACCAGCGCCAGCGAAATCAGCGGATCGATTTTGCGCGGCGCGCTTTGCAAATCCATGGCGCGGCGATAGCTTTCCTTGGCGGCGGCATATTCGCTGTTGCGTGCCTGCCAGTCGCCTACGTCATGCTGAACACTCCAGTTGTCGGCATAATCCAGCTGCATTTTTTCCCACAATGCTTTGGCGGCTGCACGATCTCCGCTGGCAAAGGCGATCTTGATGCGGCATTGCGCGATGCGATGGCTTTGATGTTGCTGTTCATACGCATCGCAGTAATGCTGCGCTTCATCAATGCGGCCGTCGGCCAGAAGCTGTTCAATTAGCCAGAGATAAGCATTAAGCGCGTCGGGATGCGCTTTGACGCAGGCTTCGTAATGGCTGATGAGCTCGTTATGATTATTCTGATTCCAATCCACATGCTGGCCGTTCATCGCATGGGCTAAGAGCGTTTGGGCACGGGCAGAGTAGGGATTGCGCTGCAGGGCATCAAGTGCATGCAGTTTGGCGTGGGTGCAGTGCTCTTGCGCTAAATGCCATTCCAGCAGGGCGAGTAATGCCGAAGGCTCGCTGTTGTCAGGCTCTCTTTCGGCTTTGGCCATTAAGAAATTGCGCTCGTTTTCGACATCGGCGGCGTTGAGAAAGCGCACATCCCACAGCATGTTTTCAATGCGTTCCATGCGCGTTGCATCGGACAGGGCAAAAAGCTCATCGATCGTAACGCCAAAATAGGCGGATAAAGCAGGAAGCAGACTGATATCAGGCGCAGCCGTGCCGCGCTCCCATTTGCTGACAGCCTGCGCTGTAATGCCAAAATGCTGGGCCATGGCTTCCTGCGTGATGCCGCGGCGCAGGCGCAAGGCTTTGATTTGCTGGGCGATTTCCATGTATATATCTCCTTGCAATGTTATTCAACGTTGACGCTTTTATCATAGAGGAAAGCTGTGCATAAAGCAATGGCGGAGTTTTTGATGGAAATCAACTGACAGTTGAGACAGCTTGAATTACATACACATTTTCCCTGATTGCGCAGCGCCGATGCCAATCAGTACCAGGCCAAGAATCAGTAAGGGAAGTTGAATTTTATGGGGCAGCTTATAGATGAAGCGGTTGATCACGATGAGCGCTGTATTGAGCAAAATGCCAATCATGAGATATATATTCATAGCGTGTTTCTCCTAAAGATTTTTCGGAAGAACTTGAGCTTGCAGGCGCTGGCCTTTTCTAGGGCGCCGCAAAGATACAGCACGTTCAGGATCAAGCCCGCCATGGCAATGCCCAGAGAGAAGCCGCTCACAAAGTCGTGCGGCAGAAAGGCCAGAACGTCTGTCCCGTCCGATATGCAGAATATCAGCAAAAATATCAGTGTGCCGATGGAGAGGCCAAGCATTTTTGATTTCAGCTTTTGCTTTTCGGTTTCCGTATATTCTGCTACCTTCTTAAGCGTTTCTTTGGTGTCATCGTTCATGGTCTCGTTTTTCCTCCTGCCGTCAATGATTTCGCGAATGTCCACCTCGTAGAAGTCGGCAAGCGCAATCAGCGTATCCAAATCCGGCATATTGCTGCCCGTTTCCCAGCGGGATACAGTGCGGGATGATACGAAAAATTGCTCGGCCAGCTGTTCCTGGGTCAGGTCTTTTTCCTTGCGCAGGCGTTTCAGAAATGCACCCGTTTTCTGCAGATTCATGGGCTTAGCCTCCTTTCGTGATCAG
>JAZQXQ010000262.1:0-2593 GCA_045632965.1 Clostridia bacterium | reverse complement strand
CGACGCCAACGGACGCCGCACGCCGGACAGCGTGTTGGCAAACGACATGTACCACCAGCTGACCAAGGAGGGCTTCAAGGTGTTCTTCTCCCGCATCACGCTGGAGGACAAGATCGGCATGGCCTACGAGCCCTACATCTTCGCAGCCCTCAACTCGGCGAAGGTGATGGTGGTGCTGGGCACGAAGCCGGAGTATTTCAACGCCGTGTGGGTGAAGAACGAGTGGAGCCGCTACCTGGCGCTGATCCGCAATGGTGCTGACAAGACCCTCGTGCCCGCCTACCGCGACATGGACCCCTATAATTTGCCCGATGAGTTCGCCCATTTGCAAGCGCAGGACATGGGCAAGCTAGGCTTCATGCAGGACTTGATTCGGGGCATCAAGAAAATTCTGCGCAGGGACGAGCCGAAGCCGCAGACCGTTGTCCAACAGACCGTCGCTCCGGCCAACAACGCCGCGCCGCTTGTGAAGCGCGCGTTCATGTCGCTGGAGGATGGCGACTTCGCTAAAGCGGATGATTTCTGCGAGCAGGCGTTGAACCTTGACCCGGAAAACGCTCGCGCCTGGCTGGGCAAGCTGATGGCGCAGCTGAAGGTGCGCCGCGAGGGCGACCTGAAAAACCAGTCCCAGCCCTTTGACGGCAATGGCAACTATCAGAAGACCCTGCGCTTCGGGGACGAGGCGTTGAAGGCGCAGCTCAAAGGCGACATTGAGTTTATCAACAATCGAAACGAGCATGATCGGCAGGCGGGATTTTTCCGCCAGGCCTGCGAAGCCATTGACAGGGCACAGACGGTCGAAGAGTGCCGCAAGGCTCACGAGACGCTTTTAAAGATTCGCGGGTTTGAAGGCGTGGAAGAAAAGCTGAAAGCTTGTGATGAAAAGATCGATACCATCAATGATTCAAATTATCGTAAAGCGCTGGCCTTGCAACAGGCGGGCAAATGGCAGGAAGCTATCAAGAGCTTCGCGATTTTGAAGAACTATCGGTATCTGGACAGCGCGGAGAAGATTGCGGAGTGCGAGGAGAGCATCCGCGCCGACGCCTATCAAAAGGCGGAGCAGCTGAAAGACGCCGGAAAATGGGAAGAGGCCTCCCGAGCCTTTGACGCGCTTGGTTCTTATCGGAACAGCGTGAAACAGGCGCAAGTGTGCAGAGATACGCTGGAGGCAGAGCAAAAGGCGGAGGAGCAGCGCAGGGAAAAGGAGCGCTTGGCGGCAGAGGCAAGGGCCAAGGCGGAGGCGGCAAAGCGGCGGAACAGGACGATATTGATCGCTGCCGTGATCGCCATCATCGTGGCGGGCGTGGTATTGTACTTGAAGGTTATCAAGCCCAACGGCATTTATAATTCCGCGCTCAGCGCCATGAACGCCGGGAACTACGATGAGGCTACCTCGCTGTTTGAGGAACTGGGCGATTACAAGGATGCCGCGACGCAGGCGAAGGAGAGCCAGTACCAGAAAGGCATGTCTCTGATGGAGTCTGAAAGTTACGACGAAGCGATCGATACATTCCTTGCAATGAACCATCTGGAATGGGATCGGGGCAATAATCTATTATCGAAAAAAGCCGAAGAGATGGTCGAAGAAGTTGTTGAAGCCGTTGAAGAGACCGCAGATGAAGAAGTTGCTGAAGCCGTTGAAGAGACTGCAGAATCTGTGGAAGAAGCACCCGACAAGGCAATGCCGAGTTTATATGCTCAAATTATTGTGCTTGATCAAAGTGGGTATAAAGACTCTCTGAACATGGCGGCGGAGAGCCAGTACCAGAAGGGCATTGCGCTGCTGGCCAGCGGGGATTATGACGGCGCGACGGATGTGTTCAACGTCATCAGCGGCTATAACGATGCCGAGACGCAGGCCCAGGAGAGTCAGTACCAGAAGGGCGCTGCGCTGCTGGCCAGCGGGGATTACGATGGCGCGACGGCGGCGTTCCAATCCATCAGCGGTTATAATGACGCGGACACACAGGCGCTGGAAAGCCAGTATCAAAAGGCGGCAGTCTTGAATACGGCAGGAAAGTATGACGAAGCGTATACCATTTATGCTGCGCTGACAGGCTATAAAGACGTTGACAACCTCATTGAAAACGATGATAATATCGCTGCTGCTGCGTGGCGGGCGCAATTTGACGCGGGTAATACGGTACAGTTCGGGCGTTATGAGCAGGACAACAACACCTCGAACGGCGTTGAGGTCATCAAGTGGATCGTGCTGGCGAATGACGGCGATACTGCAACGCTGATCAGCAAATACGCCCTGGACGCCAGACCGTACAACACGGAAGGCAAGAGCGTCACATGGGAAACCTGCACACTTCGCAAGTGGCTGAACGGGGATTTCCTGAATGCCGCGTTCAGCGCGGAAGAGCAGGCCAGACTGGAAACCGTGACCGTAACAGCGGACAAAAACCCGAAATATGGTACCAACCCCGGCAACGACACACAGGACAAGGTGTTTCTGCTGAGCATTGACGAGGTGAACACGCTCTTTTACGGTGACGATGCCCGAAGGTGCCAGACTACAGCGTATGCCAGAGCACATGGAGCGTATGTGAGTGACAGCGGCAATAGCTGGTGGTGGCTGCGGTCG
>JAZQXQ010000261.1:0-1997 GCA_045632965.1 Clostridia bacterium | reverse complement strand
CCGAGCATCCATTCCATCGTCAGTATGGCCGCTGCGCAGAAAACGGCGGGGTACAGGCCGCTGTCGGGAGAGGACACAAGGCAGCACAAAAGCGTCAGGTATACCGCCAGCTGCACGGCGATAAGATCGCCGTAGAGCGGGAGCGCAGCCTCTGCGCCGCTCAGATGCAGCTGCAGGCTTTGCAGGCATTGAACGGTATCATGAATAAAGCCGCTGTCAAAGGCAAAGAGCGCTGCCTGCGACAGAAAAAAGGCCAGCAGAGACAGCGGCAGCAGTCTTTTGCGCAGCGAAAGCAGGCCGCAGGCAAGCGATACGCCGGCGGCAACGCCGATATATTGCGGGATAAAATGTGTAAGATTTCCTCCGTGCAGCAGCGGCAATCCCATGCCCAGCGATAAAAGCAGCATGACAGGGATTTGCCAGGGCGCCTGGCGGAGGCGATCAGGCTGGCGTGACATAGCATACCTCCACCAAGCATTGCTGCAATTGCGTGACATAGGGACGATCTTTTTCGCTGTCGGGCGTGCGGGTGATCAGATATACGCGCGCGGCCGGGCCCATCTGGCGGATGTGCTTGACGCCTTCGACGATGGCGGCATTCAGCTGCGCGGTGACGATCACCGTGGCGCCCGTCTGGCGCATGCGGCGAAGCTCCATGCGCAGCACACGGTCAAATTCCACGCCGCCCATGAAGGGCTGGCAGGCAAGCATTTCCTGCAGGTGCGGCAGATCCTCTGACTTGCCGGAATGGAACTCCTGCGATTGCTTGCCGTAGAGCGGCATGCGCACGGGGGATTGCGATTTTAATTGCATGCTGATGACGGACAGCGCTGTTTCGCACAGCGCATCGCGCAGCGTCAAACGCAGGTCCGCGTCATCCTCTTCTGCGCCCGGCTGACTGCAGTCAAGCAGCAAAAGCGTATCGGGCGGAGCGGGCGTTTCAAACCGGCGGACGACAAACTCACGCTTGCGCATGGACAGTTTCCAGTGCACGCGCTTGAGGGGATCGCCCGTGCGGTAGGCGCGGGTATCCTCGGGCGAGGAGAGATCTTCGGAGGTGCGGTTTTGCATGGCATTGCCGTCGTCGCCCGGCATGAAGCGCAGCTCTTCTACGTCAAAGGGCCGGGGCAGTACCATCAATTGCTGACCAGCGTCCTTTTTTATACGGATGCGTGCGCGGAAAAGCCCCAGCATGTCATAATAGACGTATTCGGAAATACCCACCGCAAAAACACCCACGTGCATGGTGGGCAGCGGCAATAAGAGCGTTTGTTCCTTGGTAAAGGCGGGATGCGCCGAGATAAGCAGCGTGCTGTCGCCGCATTGGATGGTGATGTCAAGCGGATATACAGGCAACAGGCCGCGCTTGCCCACGGTGATGAGAAGCTCCGCTTTTTCGCCGCGCAGCACGCGGGGAGCAGACAGCGCCGCGCTTACCTTCAGACGGAAGCGCGTAAGGAGAAGGCTGCATAGTGAAAAGACAATCGCAAGCATAGCAAATACGGCGGTCAGATAAAAAATCCGGCCGCCAAGCGACATCCCGCACACAAGGGCAGAAAGGGAGATCGCAAGCAGGGCTTGTCCGCGCGCCGTCACGGCAATTTAACCGGCACAGGCACGCTGGAGAGCAGGGACAGGAGAATCTGCTGGGCAGAGTGTCCCTTCATGCGCGCTTCGGGGGTGAGGATAAGACGATGAGAAAGCACGGGCAGCGCCATGCGCTTGACGTCGTCGGGCAGGATATAATCGCGGCCCGCCAGCACGGCGCAGGCCTGGGCGGCGCGGATGAGCGCGATGGCGCCGCGCGGAGAAACGCCCAGCAAAAGCGAGGGATGAGAACGCGTGCAGGCGGCAATCTGCGCCACATAGGAGCGCACCTCGCGGCTGCAGTACACCGTACCGACCAATTCCTGCATGGCGATGATATCCGCCGCGCCGCACACGCTTTGCAGTGTCTGCAAGGGAGAAACCTGGCCGGAATAGCGCTCCAGCACGTC
>JAZQXQ010000260.1:0-2209 GCA_045632965.1 Clostridia bacterium | reverse complement strand
GCCCGATATCGTGGTGATCATCGACGAGTTCAGCGATCTGATGGTGCAGTGCCGCAAGCAGGTGGAAGAATCCATCCAGCGCTTGGCGGCATTGGCGCGCGCGGCGGGTATTTACATGATCGTCGCCACGCAGCGTCCTTCTGTTGATGTTATCACCGGCGTTATCAAGGCCAACATCCCCAGCCGCATTGCCTTTGCTGTGGCCAATAACGTGGACAGCCGCACGATCATCGACTCTGTCGGCGCGGAAAAACTGCTGGGCAAGGGCGACATGCTTTACTTCCCGCGCAGCGAGTTCCGCCCCATCCGCGTGCAGGGCTGCTTTGTGTCGGATAACGAAGTGTCGGCCATCACCGATTATATCAAGGATAACAACGATGCAACGTATGATTCCCGCGTGGATGAGCATATGGAGCGCGCTGCCCGCGAGGAGGCTGAGGCCAATGCGGCAGCCAACCATCCCAATGATCCGGAATACCAGGTCAATACCGAAAATGAGCTTTTGCAACGCGCCATTGAAATGGCCGTCGAAAGCGGACAGATGTCTATTTCCATGCTCAGAAGACGACTGGGCCTGGGACATTCCCGCGCGGGCAAACTGATTGACACCATGGCCAACATGGGCATCGTATCGCAGGATGAGGGACCCAAGCCCAGAAGGACGCTCATCACCCGCGAAGACTATATCAAAATGCAAGGACAAATCCTTGATGAATAAGCTGAAAGCCGGGATGAAAAATCCCGGCTTCTTCTATATTTTCGGCGGTTTGGGCTTTTCAGTCTGTGCAATTTGTGTTATAATCATTTGATAGCAAGGGAGGGGTCAACTATGCGCAGTATGACGGGCTATGGACGCACACTCTGTGTGCAGGACGGCCGCGAGATGACGGTGGAAGTCAAATCCGTCAACCATCGTTTTCTGGACGTATCGCCCAGATTGCCCAGGCACCTGGGCTTTGCGGAGGATATGCTCCGTAAGCTGATTGGTGAAAACATGCAGCGCGGCCATGTGGATGTGTTTGTCACATACCGCAACAGTCGCTCTGATGCGCGCAAGGTGACGCTCGATGCTGCGCTGGCGAGCGCGTACCGCGACGCCATGGCGGAGCTTTCTGCTGCCACGGGCGCGGAGAATAACGTGTCGCTGTATGAATATGCGCAATTGCCCGATGTATTGACGGTTACCGAACAGGAAGAGGACCGCGAGGCGGTCGGCGCGCTTTTGCGTGAAACGCTGCTGGGCGCTCTCAGGGAAGCGGACGCCATGCGTCTGCGCGAGGGCGAAGCGCTGAAGGCGGATCTTTCGTTCCATCTGGAATGCCTGGAAAAGCTGCGCCAGCAGATCGTGTCCCGTGCGCCCGGCGTGACGGAGGATTATCGTGTGCGTCTTTTGCAGCGTATTGAGGAATGCGGCGTGACGGAAATCGATCAGCAGCGCCTCATTCAGGAGGTGGCGATCTTCGCCGACCGCGCCGCGATTGATGAAGAAATCTCACGCCTGGATTCGCATATCCGTCAGGCTTACAAGCTGATGAACGGCGAGGAAATGTGCGGCAGCAAACTGAACTTCCTTGTGCAGGAAATGAACCGCGAAGTCAATACCATCGGCTCCAAAGCCATGGACGCGGACATTGCCAAAATGGTGGTGGACGCGAAATCCGAAATTGAGAAGCTGCGCGAGCAGATTCAGAACGTGGAATAATTGACCAGTTCAAAAAATGCGAAGGAGACAGTTGATTCATGCGTGAAACACGAAAGGGTATGCTGCTTGTAATTTCCGGTCCTTCGGGCGCCGGCAAGGGCACGCTGTTCAAGCGCCTGCTTGCCGAAGACGAAACCATGACTTTTTCTGTCAGCTATGCCACGCGCGATCCGCGCCCCGGCGAAGTGGACGGCAAGGATTATCACTTTGTCACCAACGAGGAGTTCGATCGCATGATCGAAAAGAACGGCTTCCTCGAATACGCCACCGTTCATGCCAACCGCTACGGAACGCCCGTGCAGCCCGTGCTGGAGGCCATTGAAAAGGGCCTGAACATGGTGCTGGATATCGATCCGCAGGGCGCGCTCAAAGTGATGGAAGCCATGCCCGACTGTGTGTCTGTTTTCATTCTGCCCCCTTCTTATTCGGAATTGCGCCGCCGCCTGGTTGGCCGCAATACCGAAACGCCCGAAGCCATCGAGCGCCGTCTGGGCAACGCCAAGGGCG
>JAZQXQ010000259.1:0-2798 GCA_045632965.1 Clostridia bacterium | reverse complement strand
TGCTGGAAAACAAGCCGCAGCACGCTGAGAGCGAAAAGTATATCGAATTTGTGGAGGAGACGGGCGCAGAGCACGTGGGCAGCTACCTTTCGTGGGTGTACTTCCGCAAAAAGAAGGAAGACGGCCCGTTTGAGCTTCTGTCTGATTATGCCTCGCGCATCAAGCATTTTTCGCGCATCATGAAGCTGATTGGCGTGATCGGCGTGTTCAATCTGCTGGCCGGCTGTTACAATCTGTTTCTTTATGGGATCTGGGGGTATGCGATCAGCCTGCTGGGACTGATCAATATCGCGCTGACGGCGTTCACCGGCTATGGCGTATACCGCCTGTGGAAAAAGTGCGAAAGACTGAAAAAGGAACAGCAGGTTTTTGAGTGACGGTGATTCTGGAGGGCATATGCAATTGCAAAAATACGCC
This sequence comes from Clostridia bacterium, assembly GCA_045632965.1. Classification (GTDB taxonomy): domain Bacteria; phylum Bacillota; class Clostridia; order Christensenellales; family Aristaeellaceae; genus SFMI01. The sequence goes on along the minus strand of JAZQXQ010000259.1, from coordinate 2,381 downwards.
AAGAAAGCGTTCTGCGTGATTGGCAAAGCAGGATCCTCTTTGGATGGCGAGGGCTTTGTACAAAGGCTGTGGGAGGAGGCGAATGCGCATTTCGGCGAAGTGCAGCTCCTGGCTAAGCAGGATGAAAACGGCAATCTTGCGGGCGTATGGGGCATCATGACGGACTTCACCCGGCAATTTATGCCCTGGGAGGAGAATTTCAGCAAAGGGCTGTATCTTGCGGGTGTGGAGTGCGATGAATGTGCACAGGCGCCGGAGGGCTGGGAGAAATGGTGTGTTCCCGGCTTTGAATATCTGTGCGCTGCCTGCGATGAGAAGAATGTATTTGCTGCGGTTATTCAGTACATGAAGGAAAATGACATTGCTTTAGTAGGGGCTGTGCAGGATTTTACCTGCCCCAAAACAGGCAAGAATTATATGCTGTTTCCCATCCGAAGGCTTTGAAAAAATGAGTGAGGCATAATGATGAAAGATGAAAAGAATAAAACTTCCTGGCTGCCGCTGGGGATGTCGATTGGCCTGAGCATTGGCTTGGCCATCGGCTCGCTTATGGGGCAAACGGCCATCGGCATGAGCATCGGGCTTGGTTTGGGCATGGCGATCGGCGGGATTATAGATCGGGTGAAGAAATAAAAAACGGCTCGCAGATTATTGTCTGCGAGCCGTTTTTTATTTACTTTGAATCATTTCGTCAATGGCTGCGGCGGCGGTTTTTCCGGCGCCCATGGCGAGGATGACGGTGGCAGCGCCCGTTACGGCGTCGCCGCCGGCGTATACCTTGTCGCGCGAGGTTTTGCCCGTTTCTTCTTCTACGATGATGCCGCCCCAGCGCTGGGTGTCAAGGCCTTCGGTAGTGGCTTTGATCAGCGGGTTAGGGGAGGTGCCAAGCGCCATGATGACGGTGTCCAGCGGGATCACTTCCTCCGCGCCTGCGATCGGCACGGGACGGCGGCGGCCCGAGGCGTCGGGCTCGCCAAGCTGCATTTTCTGGCAGCGGGCGGCGGCTACCCAGCCGTTATCGTCGCTGAGAATTTCCAAGGGATTGGTGAGGAAGCGGAAAACGATGCCCTCTTCCTTGGCGTGCTCGATTTCTTCCAGACGCGCGGGGAGCTCGGCCTCCGTGCGGCGATAAATGATGGTAACCTCCGCGCCCATGCGTCTGGCGCAGCGGGCGGCGTCCATGGCGACGTTGCCGCCGCCGACCACCGCCACATGTTTGCCCTTGCGGATGGGCGTGGTGCTGTCTTCGCGGTAGGCCTTCATCAGATTCACGCGGGTGAGAAATTCATTGGCGGAGTACACGCCCTTGAGGTTTTCGCCGGGGATGCCCATGAATTTGGGCAGACCGGCGCCCGAGCCAATGAAGACGGCCTCAAAGCCGTAATCCTCCATCAGTTCGTCGATGGTGATGGTGCGGCCGATGACGACGTTGGTTTCAATCTGAACGCCCAGGGCCTTCAATTGGTCAATTTCGCGCTGCACGATGGCTTTGGGCAGACGGAACTCGGGAATGCCGTATACCAGCACGCCGCCGGCCAGATGCAGGGCTTCGAAAACGGTTACATCGTAACCCATGCGCGCGAGATCACCGGCGCAGGTAAGGCCGGAGGGGCCGGAGCCCACGACGGCAACCTTGTGGCCGTTCCTTTCAATGGGCAGGGCAGATACTTCGCTGTGGGCGTTGTGATAATCCGCCACAAAGCGCTCCAGACGGCCGATGGCCACGCTTTCGCCCTTGACGCCGCGCACGCATTTTTGCTCGCACTGGCTTTCCTGCGGGCAGACGCGGCCGCACACGGCGGGCAGGGCGCTGGACTGGGAAATGATCTGATAGGCTTCTTCAAAATTGCCCTCAGCGACTTTTTCGATAAACTCCGGAATATGCACCTTAACGGGGCAGCCGGCGATGCAGGGCTTGTGCTTGCAATGGAGGCAGCGCTGCGCCTCGTCGATGGCCTGCTCTGCCGTGTAGCCAAGCGCGACTTCGTCAAAATTGCCGCTGCGGATAACGGGATCCTGCACGGGCATTTTATTGCGGTCCATACGCATATTGGGCATATTATTTTACCTCCCGGAAGAGATTGCAGGTATCTTCGTAGGCGTGACGCTCAAAATCACGGTACTGGCCGTTGCGGGCGATGGCCTCGTCAAAATCGATCAAATGGCCGTCAAACTCAGGGCCGTCCACGCAGGCGAATTTGACCTGTCCGCCCACCGTCAGGCGGCAGCCGCCGCACATGCCCGTGCCGTCGATCATAATGGGGTTCATGCTGACAACGGTGGGAATGCCGTATTCCTTGGTGAGCAAAGACACAAACTTCATCATCACCAGAGGGCCGATGGCAAACACACAATCATATCCGCGGCCCTTTTCAATCTGC
>JAZQXQ010000258.1:0-2064 GCA_045632965.1 Clostridia bacterium | reverse complement strand
GCGTGGATGATCTCGCCGTTGCCCAGGTATATGGCGGCATGGCTGACCTTGGAGCTATCGTCGGTGCGGAAGTATACCAGATCTCCGGCTTTCAAATTCTTGTAGGAGATTTTTGCAAAGCGGCTGTCGTTGGCCTGTTCGGTGGGCGTGTCCCCCAGCTTGACGCCGACCTGCTTGTAGCACCAGTAGGTGAAGCCCACGCAATCGAATGAATCAGGCCCGAAGCTGCTGTGTATATAGGGCTTGCCCTTTTTCTGCAGCGCGTACTTCAGCACCTTCACAATTTTATCATTCGTGGCGTTATCGGATTTAAGCACCTGCAGGTACACGATCTTCCTGATTTTGTTGTAGGTCGTGATGGCAATCTTGCACTTGCCCACGGCAACAGCCGTGACAACGCCGGTGGTTTTGTCGATCTTCGCGATGCTGGTGTCGCTGCTGGCGAAGGAGACGCTTCCACCGTAGCCGCTGTCGAACGTGATCTTGTATTTGCCCGTCTGTCCCACCTTCAGGGAACCGTTCTTGGGGGTGACGGTGATCCTGCTCTTCGTCGGGGCCTTCAGCACGGTGACCTTGCACTTGGCCTGCGTGTTCGTGTTCTTGATCCTGGCGTAGATGGTAGCGGTGCCCTTCTTGAGGCCGATAATCTTGCCGGTTTTGCTGTTGACCTTGACGACTTCTTTGTTGCTGGAGCGCCATCTGATTGTGGGAGTGGAGCCGCTGACGGACTTTACTGTGGCCTTCAGACCGGAATACTCCTCCTTGACGCCGATGGTGAGCGTTGCGAGATTCAGCGAAATTCTCGTGAAGGCATTGGACTGTGAGGCTGCCGCCGCTTCCTCGTCACCGCTGACGATCGGCGCATTCAATGTCAATCCATTGTCGGCGAGGGCGTCTGCCGGTTCCAGAAGTTCAGGCTGCCCGGGCAGTTGAACGGCCGCCTCCGGTGACATAATGATGACCTCTGTCTTTTCCGCAATGGCGGGGCATGCAACAGAGGTCAATAACAGCGCAATAAGCAGCGCGATACTGGCATAATATTTCATAAAAGGATGATCCTCCCAACGAAGAAGTACAACAACCGATCTCCGATTATATACATTATAGCATGAAAGACAATATCTGTCAACGATTTGTAATATTTATACATGAAAAAACTGTGGCGGAAAGAAGGAGAATATTGTTAATACATGGCTGTAAATCGGGTGCGCGGTCCGAAAGGCCAATGGCTCGAGGCTTTCGGACGGCAGTTTGGGAAAATGAACCATACGCCTCTCTCAGTTTAAACCGGCGGTTCCGCGAGCGTCTTTTTCGCTCTGGCGGCGTCAAGCCCCCTTCACATGCCGCCAGCATGCCCGCGGGTGCCTTTCATGCCGGATCGAGAGACCCGCTTCGCGGTATTCGCCGTTTTCACCCGGGATCAGTATAAATACACATTTTCAGCCGCGGACGGCGTTTGCATGAACGGGCATGGCAAATCTGCAAAACAGGGCGTGTTTTGTCCGCCAGAGACGGAATCGTGTGGATGGAGCGCACAGGAAGGCCTGTCTTATTGCAAATTAAACAAATACGGGGTTGCAATTCCGTTATGGAAAATGTATAATAGCGCTATCCAAATTAACAGGAGGTATTTCCCCATGAAGAAGGTATTGGCAATCGTATTGGTCATGATGCTGGTCCTCTCCGCGGCGGCTATGGCCGAAACCGTGAAGATCGGCGTCTTTGAGCCGGCTTCCGGCGACAGCGGCGCGGGTGGCAAGCAGGAGATGCTGGGCATGCAGTATGCCAACAAGGAGACCCCCACCGTGGAGATCGGCGGCACGACCTATGATGTCGAGCTGGTCTATGCAGACAACGGCTCTGATACCACCAAGGCTCCCTCCGCCGCGCAGCAGCTGGTTTCCGCCGGTGTCTCCGTGGTGCTGGGCAGCTACGGCTCCGGCGTGTCCATCGCGGGCAGCCAGTACTTTGCCGACGCGAATATCCCCGCCATCGGCGTCACCTGCACCAATCCGCAGGTCACCGCGGGCAACACCCACTATTTCCGCATCTGCTTCCTGGATC
>JAZQXQ010000257.1:0-9954 GCA_045632965.1 Clostridia bacterium | reverse complement strand
AGGAAGGGGAAACGACATGCTCAGAGACGAAGTTGCGCGCAGACGCACATTCGCCATTATCAGCCATCCCGACGCCGGTAAAACAACTTTGACGGAAAAACTGCTGCTTTACGGCGGCGCCATTCGCCAGGCCGGTTCGGTCAAGGCCCGTAAGGCGGAGCGTCATGCCACCAGTGACTGGATGGAGATTGAAAAGCAGCGCGGCATTTCTGTTACATCTTCCGCCATGCAGTTCTCCTTCAACGGCTGCAATATCAACATTCTGGACACCCCCGGCCATCAGGACTTTTCGGAGGATACCTACCGCGTGCTGGTGGCGGCCGACAGCGCCGTGATGCTCATCGACGCCGCCAAGGGCGTGGAAGAGCAGACGATCAAGCTGTTTAAGGTTTGCCGTATGCGCGGCATCCCGATTTTTACCTTTGTCAACAAGATGGACCGTGCGGCGAAGGATCCCTTTGAGCTGATGGACGAGCTTGAAAACGTGCTGGGCATCCATGCCTGCCCCGTTTGCTGGCCCATCGGTACGGACGGCGATTTCCAGGGCGTGTATCACCGCGATACCAAGATGATCGAACTGTATTTCGGCGGCGATCACGGCAAGAAAAAGGCCGAGAAGACCGAAATCCACATCGATGATCCTGCGCTGCCCGGCATGCTGGACAAGCATTATATCAACCGCCTGCATGACGAAATTGAGCTGCTGGACGAGGCGGGCGATGAATTTGACCTCGAAAAAGTCCGCAAGGGCGAATTGACCCCCATGTTCTTTGGCAGCGCGGTGACAAACTTCGGTGTGGAGCCTTTCCTCGAAAGATTCCTTGGCTACACCACGCCGCCCACGCCCCGCGAGAGCAATGAGGGCATGGTATATCCCGAGGACGAGCGCTTCTCCGGCTTCATCTTCAAGATTCAGGCCAATATGAACCCCGCGCACCGCGACCGATTGGCCTTCCTGCGCATCGTATCCGGCGAATTCCACAAGGGCATGAACGTGTGGCATTCGGGCACGGGCAAGGAAATTCAGGTCAAGCAGCCCCAGCAGTTCATGGCGGATGAACGCGAGGGCGTGGAAACGGCCTATCCCGGCGATATCATCGGTCTGTTCGATCCCGGCATTTATCATCTGGGCGACACGCTGTGCGTGGGCCGCAAGATTAAGTTTGAGAAGATCCCCGTGTTCGCGCCCGAACACTTTGCCAGAGTACGTCCCTTGGACTCCATGAAGCGCAAGCAGTTTGTCAAGGGCGTGATGCAGCTGAGCGAAGAAGGCGCCATCCAGACCTTTATCCGCAATGAGACGGGCCGTGAGGATTTCCTGGTGGGCGTGGTCGGCGTTTTGCAGTTTGACGTGCTCACGCATCGCCTCAAGGGCGAGTACGGCGTGGATCTGGTGGTGGAGCATCTGCCTTACCGCTATGTGCGCTGGGTTGTCGAAAGCAATTGCCCTGCTACCGAGCTGAAGATCACCTCCACCTCTGCCCGTGCCTTTGATGCGGAAGAGCGCGAGGTGCTGCTGTTTGAAAACGACTGGAGCATCCGTCTGGCGGAGGAAAACAACAAGGGCCTGAGGCTCGCGGAGCTGGCGCCCAGAGAGATTTTCTAACCGGGCAGTGCCCGGCCCCTGTGCCGATGAAGTTGAATACTTCAAAGGGCCGTCCCACGTGGCCAGGCGGGTACGGATAAATTACTTACTTTGATCGATTTGAAGGAAGAAGGCGAAAAGCATGATTCGTTCCGACATTCGCAACATTGCTATTATTGCCCACGTTGATCACGGCAAGACCAGTCTGGTCAATGAACTGCTCAAGCAGGGCGGCGTTTTCCGTGCCAATCAGGAAGTGGCCGACCGCGTGATGGACTCTAACGACCTGGAGCGAGAGCGCGGCATTACCATCCTTTCCAAGAACACCGCCGTGCATTACGGCGATACCAAGATCAACATCGTCGATACCCCCGGCCACGCCGACTTTGGCGGCGAGGTGGAGCGCGTGCTCAAGATGGTGGACGGCGTGCTGCTGCTGGTAGACAGCTTTGAAGGGCCCATGCCCCAGACGCGCTTTGTACTGAGTAAGGCGCTGGAACTGCAGCTGCCCGTGCTGATCTGCATCAACAAGATCGACCGTCCCGATGCCCGCTGCGAAGAAGTGGTGGACGAGATTCTCGATCTTTTGATCGAGTTGGACGCCGATCCCGACACGCTGGAGCGCCCCATCCTGTACGCCTCTGCGCGCAAGGGTACCTGCACGCTGGATCTGGATACGCCCGGCGAGGATCTGCGCCCGCTGTTTGACGCCATCCTCAAGTATATTCCCGCGCCCGAGGGCGATATGGAAGGCCCCGCGCAGGTGCTGATCTCCACCATCGACTACAACGATTACGTGGGCCGTATCGGCGTTGGCCGCATCACCCGCGGCACGCTGAAAGCGGGCCAGATGGTTGTGCGCTGCAACGAAAAGGAAGAAAAGAGCGCGGCGCCCTGGCGTTTGACGGGCCTGTTTACTTACGACGGCCTCAAGCGCCTGCCTGCCGAAAATATGAGCATGGGCGATATCGTGGCGGTGACGGGTCTGGAGGATCTTTCCATCGGCGATACCGTGTGCGCTCCCGATAAGGTGGAGGCGCTGCCCTTTGTCAATATTTCCGAACCCACCGTGACCATGACCTTCTCGGTTAACGACTCTCCCTTTGCCGGCAAGGAAGGCCAGTACGTGACCAGCCGCCATCTGCGCGCGCGTTTGTACCGCGAGCTGCAGACCGATATGTCCCTGCGCGTTACCGACGGCGAAACGCCCGATTGCTTTGACGTGTGCGGCCGCGGCGAACTGCATCTGTCCATCCTGATTGAAAACATGCGCCGCCAGGGCTATGAATTCCAGGTGAGCAAGCCCGAGGTCATCTACAAGGAAATCGACGGCGTGCTGCACGAGCCCATCGAGCGCATGGTGGCCGACGTGCCCCAGCCCTACGCCGGCGCTGTGATCGAAAAGATCGGCCGCCGCCGCGGCGTGCTGGAAAAGATGGAAGGCATGGACCGCGTGCGCCTTGAATTCCTCGTGCCCTCCCGCGGCTTGTTCGGCTATCGCAGCGAGTTCATGACCGATACCCGCGGCGAAGGCATCATGAGCAGCGTGTTTGAAAAGTACGAGCCCTTCCGCGGCGAGATCCCGCACCGCAACATCGGCGCGCTGATCGTATACGAAACGGGCGAGACCACGCAGTACGGCCTGTTCTACACGCAGGAGCGCGGTACGCTGTTCATTGGCAGCCAGGTGCCCGTGTACGCCGGCATGATCTGCGGCGCGAACGCGCGCCCCGGCGATATCGTGTGCAACGTGTGCCGCAAAAAGCACGTGACCAACACCCGCAACTCCGCCTCTGCGGAGGACAGTTTGCGCCTGGTGTCCGTGCATCCGCTGACGCTGGAGGAGTGCCTGGAGTTCATCGATGACGACGAGCTGCTGGAGATCACGCCCAAGAGCCTGCGTATGAGAAAGCGCCAGCTCAGCCATGAGCAGCGCGCCAAGAACCTCAGCCGCGGCATCAAATAAAAATATCAGCGGAAGGCCGGGCAGTGCCTTCCGCTTTTCTGAAAAGATGGGGGATTATTATGATTATCGGCTGTACGAAGGAACTGAAAAATCATGAATACCGCGTGGGCCTGACGCCCGATAACGCATCCGTGCTGATTGCGCACGGTCACAGCGTGCTGATTGAAGCGCAGGCGGGTGCGGGCGCGGGTTTTGCCGATGAAGAATACATTTTGGTCGGCTGCAAGGTGCTCGGCACGGCAAAGGAAGTGTACGATGCGGCGGAGATGATCATCAAGGTCAAGGAGCCCGAAGCGTGCGAGATTCCGCTGCTGCATGCGGGGCAGATCCTCTACACCTATCTGCATCTTGCGCCCAACCGTCCTTTGGCGGACGGCCTGATTGAAAAGGGCGTGAAGGCGGTGGCGTATGAGACCATCACCGATGCGAGCGGCAATCTGCCGTGCCTGCGTCCCATGAGCCAGATTGCCGGCAGACTGTCCATTCAGGAAGGCGCGAAGTATCTGGAGCGCTCCTTTGGCGGCCGCGGTATTCTGCTTGGCGGCGTGCCGGGTGTTGAGCGCGGCAAGATTGTGATCATCGGCGGCGGTGTTGCCGGCACCTATGCGGCCAAGGCTGCGGTGGGTATCGACGCGCAGGTGACGGTGCTGGATATCAGCCTCAACCGCCTGAGCTATCTGGAGGATGTGTTCGGCGCATCCGTAACGACGCTGTATTCCACCGAAGCGAATATCCGCCGCTGCCTTGCCGAGGCGGATCTGGTGATCGGCTCGGTGCTGATCCCCGGCGCGTCTTCGCCCAAGCTTGTGCGCAGAGAGCATCTGAAGCTGATGAAGCCCGGCGCGGTGATTGTCGATATCGCCATTGACCAGGGCGGCTGCTGCGAATCCTCGCGCGTGACGATGCACAAGGATCCCGTGTATATTGAAGAGGGCATTGTGCATTACTGCGTGGGCAATATGCCCGGCGCTGTGCCGCGCACCTCCACCATCGCCCTTGGCAACGCGACGATCGGCTATGCTGCCAAGATGGCGGATCTTGGCCTGGAAGAGGCCATGCGCTGCGATGCGGGGCTGGCCAAGGGCTTGAACATCTACTGCGGCAAGTGTACCAACAAAAATGTTGCCGACAGTCTGAAACTGGATTATGAGCCGGTGGAAAACGTCATCGGCGCATAAGGACAGACTGTGGAAACCTGTATGAAATATCTTGTCCTTGCGGCCTTTGCTGCCATGATCGCGCTGTATTTGCATTACCTGCATTTCAAGCACCGTTCCGGCAGCGGGAAAATCCGGCGCATTGCGGTCAAGTGCGCGGCGACGCTGATGGCGGCGCTGGTAGCGCTGCTTGGCGCAATGGACAGCGGAGCGCCGGCACACTGGCTGATTTTCGCCGGGCTTGTGATCTGCACCGCGGCCGACGGATTGCTGTGCGTGCATTTTATGCTGGGGATGGCGACCTTTGCCATCGGGCATGCGGTGTATATCATTGCATTGAGCATGATGCAGCTGCCTACCTGGGGAAGCATGATGGTGTTTGTGTGCCTGATGGCGGGCATCACCTTGCTGTGCGAGCGCTGGAAAAAGCGCATGGGCCGGCGCAGACCGATGTTTATGGGCTACGGCGTGATGCTGTGTCTGATGACGGCGGTATCCGCTGCGCAAGCGCCTTTGTTTTTTGCGGGCGGACTGCTCTTTGCCATATCCGATGCGCTGCTGGCATATCAGCTGTTTGAGTGCAGGAATATCGGGCTGGATTATGTGAGCCTGGGCTGCTATTATCTGGGGCAGTTTTTGCTGGGACTGGGCGTGCTTCTCTGACAACTGATTTGGACGAAAAAAATAACAGCTGCGCGGTATAAACCGTGCAGCTGTTTTGATGTTGATAGGCAATCAGGCTCCGTCAGGGAAATCGCCCTCATAGAGATAGCGCAGCGTGGCCGGGCCGGCCTTGCCGTCGCGCTTGAGGCCCTTGTCGGACTGGAATTCCTTGACGGCTTCCACCGTGCCTTCGCCGTAGTAGCCGTCCGCCGTGCCGTCATAATAGCCGGCGCTCTTGAGCGCACGCTGCAGCTTCTTGACGGGCTCGCCCATCATGCCCTTTTCCAGGGTGAAGTATTCACCGTCGGGGCGCTCGGTCACGCGCACGTACGCATTGGGCGTAGGCGTGGCGGCGGGCTTGTTGGTGGGTTTCTTGGTGGCGGCGGGCTTGTTGGTAGGCTTGGTAGTGGGCTTATTCGTCACGCTGGAAGAGGAAGCGGTCTTTACCGAGCCGGCAAAGAGCTTGCTGAGCGTGGAGGCGCCGGCCTTGCCGTCGGCGGTGAGACCGTTGGCGCGCTGGAAGGCCTTGACGGCATTTTCCGTGCCGTCGCCAAAGTCGCCGTCGACGCTGCCGGAGTAGAAGCCGTAGGCTTTCAGCTTGGCCTGCAGCAGACGCACCGCGTCGCTGTTGTCGCCGTTTTTGAGGGATACGCCGATCACGCCGACGGCCGAGCTGGCCTTGCGCGCGGCGGTGGAATAAAGCTTATCCAGCGTGGAGGGGCCGGCGATGCCGTCATCATACAGGCTGGAGCGGGTCTGGAAGGCCATGACCGCCAATTCGGTGATATCGCAGAACTTGCCGCTGGCGCTGCCTTCAAGGTAGCCCAGCTCGATCAGACGGTTCTGCATCTGGGTGACCTTGCTGCCGCTGGAGCCGTTGGACAGGTAGGTGTTATTGTTGTTGGGTGTGGCGGTAGCCTTGGACGTCGCTGTGGCCTTGGGCGTGGGGGTGGCGGTGGGACGATAGGTGGCGGCAGAGGAGCTGCTCAGCTTATTGAGCGTCGCCTGGCCCACGATGCCGTCCGCCGTCAGGCCGTTCTGCGCCTGGAAGCGCTTGACGGCGTTTTCGGTATATTCGCCAAAGTCACCGTCGCATTTGCCCTCAAAATAGCCCAGACGCTTGAGTGCGGCCTGCACGTTGGCCACGGCGTCGCCCTGGCTGCCCAGCTTGAGAACCGTGGAGGCGGCAGTGGGCGTGGGAGAGGGCGAAGGCGTGGGGGAATCCTGCGTGACGGGCGTGGCAGCGCCGACGGTCGGCACGGTGTTGTCGCCGACGGGATCATTCCAGCTCTGCGTGCTGGGATCGGGCGAAGGCGTGGGCGTGACAACCTCCGGCGTGGTGATGCCGGGGGAGGGCGCGTTGGTATACGTTTTCCAGCTGGTCTGGGGCGTGATGTTCGTCTGCTTATCGGGATCCTTGATGCAGCCGCTGAGCGTCAGGCACAAGGCAGCCAGCAGCAGGGCAAGCGTGAGCAGTTTGAAGGTGCGCTGTTTGTTCATGAAAATCCTTCCTTCTGGCGATGCAGTCGTCGTGCATCTATATAGACGAAGCAGGAGGCGAAATTGCTCCCGCAAATGGCGAAGAAATTACAATTTATTCAATCGCTTCGGGGCCGGTATAGTGGATGGCGTTCATGCCCACAGCCCTTGCGCCCTGCGCGTTGGCGGCGAGATCATCGATGAAGACGCATTCCTCGGCCTTGAGGTTGTAGCGGTCAAGCAGCAATTGATAGATGCGGGGATCGGGCTTGATGAGCTTTTCGTGGGCGGAGACCACCATGCCGTCAAACTGGCTGAAAAGTTCGGGGAACTGCGCCATGGTGGCGGCGAAGGTTTCGACGCCGTAGTTGGAAATGATGTAGAGCTTTTTGCCCATCTTTTTCAATTCCGGAATCATTTTCGCCGGCGGCAGCAGCGTCATCTGCTTTGCGAAATTGAGCATAAACTCCAGCTCGTATGCCATCAGTTCGGGATGGCCTTCTTTTTCTGTGATCAGGCGGGCGCATTCCTCGGCGGAGAAATCGCCCCGGTCCATATGCAGCCACAGATCGCCGCCAAAGAGCGCGGGCGGCATCAGCCGGTCGGCAATCTCCTTGGGGAACATTTTGGGCAGGAATTCCGTGGGCATAAAGCGCAGCAGCACTTGCCCTACGTCAAAAACGACGTTTTTAGCATTCAGAATCAAAGCGTTCAAGGCGACAGGCCTCCCATTCTTTGTTACCATATCAAGCATAACACAAAATTGTAACAATTTCAACGCTTTTTGAAGAGTTTGACAAATGTTGTAACAAATCGTGCTCTGCGTACTCTTTTCGCATATTCCCTTGACAAGCGGCAGTTCCTTGGATAAACTGGCATTATGGCGTGGTATGCCGACTTGTACGAAGGGAGAAAGCCATGGGAGATAAAATTCTGCGCGTGCGCAAATGGATTGTGATAGATGCGCTGGTGCTGCTGATATTGTCCGGGTATGAGTTTATCTCGCGCGCGGACGCCATGTGGGGGCCGCTGAAAATGTTTGTCAATATGGCCGTGGGCGAGGGGATTCCCCTGGAGCGCGCGGCAACGTATGTGGATGTGGGCATCTTTGAGGTGCCGGGCTTTATGCTGTTGTGCATGCTTTTGTCGCTGCTGGCGATTGGTACCATCCGTACGCGCAGGGGCTGCTATGTGCTGCTGCCGCTAAGCGCGGCGCTGATGGTGTGGGGCTTCTTTGTGCAGATGTCGCTGCTGGGCGAATTGATCCGCTTTGTCAAGATTTTGCCGCTGTTTTTGCTGTGCGTGCTGTTTATCATGGGAATCTCCCTGCAGCGCAGGCAGCATAAGGCGCTGCGCGAGCGCGCCCAGCGCATCGGGCATTACGCCGGATATTCTCCCGTGCCGCCGCAGCGCATGGAAGGCAGACGCTTCCAGCAGGGCTTCCGGGATCACCCCTCCCGTCTGCCGCGCCGCAAGCGCGTATCCTGATGATTGAAAGGAATATTATAATGAAAAAACTGCTTTCTCTGATCTTGCTTTTGTGCCTGCTGATGCCTGCTTCTCTGGCGGATGAGATCAAGGTTGCCTTTGAGGTGGAAAAATTCACCTTCCAGAGCGGCGAAAGCGCTGCCATCAAGGTGGTGGCGAGCGCGGCGAGTGAAAACGATCTGACGGTGAAAATCACCGATAACCGCAAGAACACCTACGAGGTGGTGATTCCCGCCGGGCAGACCGAGGCGGAGCTGGACGTGAGCTATGAACTGAGCGCCGGCGGCCGCAGCACGACCTATACCATTGCCAAATCCGATGCTTACGCCCGCGGCAGCAAGTATAACTGCGCGGTGACGGCGCGCGCCTCCACGGTGTATACCTTCTATACCGGCGTGTATCAGACGTATGTGGGCCGCGAAATGGCCATCAAGATCGCCATTGCCAATCCCGAACGTCTGGAAAAGGGCACGATTGTGGAATTGCGCGACAGCGAGGGCAATGTGCTGGAGACCATTGAGCATAACCAGAAGCGTACGGCATACAGCTTCTCCTGGACGACGGATGACTCCTGGCGTCCGGGCAAGACGGTATCTTTGTGGGTGGCGGGCCGCGAAAACGCAGATGACGAGGCGCTGCTGGCGGTGGGCCAGACGGGCACCAAGAGCATTTACGGCGTCAAGCGCGAGGACAAGAAGATTTCCTTCACCATGGACTGCGGCTCGGGCTCGGACAATCTGCCCTATATCCTGGACGTGCTGGATGAATACAATCTTAAAATTACGTTCTTTGTCACCGGCCAGTTTGCCAAGAATAATCCCGAGATGATCAAGGAAATGGCCGCCCGCGGCCATGAAATCGGCAATCATTCCTGGTCGCATCCCTCTTTCTATGACCTGACGGGCGAGGAAATGCTCTCGCAGCTCAATCGCACCAGCGATCTGGTGGAAGAACTGACCGGCCAGCGCCCCACGCTTTTCCGTCCGCCGGAGGGCAATTGCAACAGCAAGATCCGCGCCATCGTCAATGCGGCGGGCTATGAGGTGATCCGCTGGACGCATGAATCCTACGATGCGCGCAAGGAAGCTTCCGAGAAAAACAGCCTGAAGTATTCCACCAAGGACATCACCGGCGGCAGTATCGTGCTGACGCACATTGACGCTGACTGCACGGTGGCGGTGCTCAATGATATTTTCAATTGGTACCGCGACAACGGCTTTGAAGTGGTGAAGGTGAGTGAGCTTTTGCTTTCGGGTGAGACGAGCACCGATGAAAACGGCCTTCAGTATCAGGTGAAGTAAATGGGGTATAACGAGGGATAACGCCGTCTGCAGCTGGCGTTATCCTCTGCCTCGCAAGGCGCGTTACCTTTTCAGTATTTACGGGAGAGATGAACATGAATTTTCTGAAAAAAGCCCGCCGCACGCTGATTGGCAATCGTGCTTTTTACGCCACGGTATTGTCTATCCTCGTGCCGATGGTCATCCAGAACGGCATTTCCAATTTTGTAAACCTGCTGGATAACCTGATGGTGGGCGCACTGGGCGACGCCGAAATGAGCGGCGTGGCCATTGCCAACCAGCTGGTGTTTGTTTTTAACCTGTGCATTTTCGGCG
>JAZQXQ010000256.1:0-8098 GCA_045632965.1 Clostridia bacterium | reverse complement strand
CAAACAGCGAAAGCAGGGCCGAATTGGCGCCGCCGATCTCGCGCACGCCGCGCTGGAAGAGCACGCCGCCCACCACCGCCGCCAGCAGCGCCACGCAAACAGCGCACAGCCAGGTGGTGGCAGAAAACATAAAGACGAGCTTTCCCATCATCAAACCCGCCGCGCCGCACATAAATACGCCGCTGACGGAGATCACCAGCATCAGCCGCATCAACGGCATGGGCTCGCTCTTGGCTTCCTTACCCAGAGCAACAATGTACATCGCATACGCCACGCCGCTTAAAAGCGCCAGCACAAAGCCGATCACGCTGCCGCCCGCGCTGCCCTTTTCTAGGAACAAAAGCGAGCCGATCAATCCCAGCGCCAGGCCGCACAGCCTTTTTGCCCCGGGATTTTCGCGGTCGCGCACCGCCTCATACACCGTCACATACAGCGGATAGAGAAAGTGCAGCGTCGTTGCAAGGCCCGGCGAAATATACTCATACGACGAGTACAAAAGCAGCGTGCAGCCGTAGGAAAGGCAACCTGCCATCAGCCCGCGCTTCCACTGCGCTTTGGTAGGCATTGCCCACTTTCTGCCCAGCAGCAACAGCACGGGAATGGGAATGAGTGCGCGCAGAAACGCCATGTTGATGCCGTTGTTGCCGCCCTGATAAGAAATTGCCGCCAGCACCGGCGTAAAGCCGAAGATAATGGCCGAGCCAATCACGCACAATTGGCCAAAGAGAGTGCCTTTTTTCATGAGTAATCCGTCCGTTTTGAAAGTTCTCCGCCCTGTTGGGAGATGATAATTTTTGTCCCCGGTCGTCCGCATTGTCGCGAACGGCCCTTCATGGGCCCTTCGCTCTGTGCGGACTCAGTAAAAATTTATCATAACTTCCTCCACCGGAGGATGATAAATTTTTACCCCTTCACCGCGCCAATCAGCAGACCCTTGATGAGATAGCGCTGCAGGAAAGGATAGATGCAAAGAACGGGAATGGTAGTGATCATAGTGATCGTCATACGCACGCCGCGGGGCGTGATCTTGATCTTCATACCGGGGTTCTTTTCCTTGATTTCCTGCGTGATGCTCTGCGCTTCGTTCATATATTTATACAACAAATACTGCAGAGTTTCAAGATCTTTATTGCTGATGTTGTAAATGTGGTTGTCAAACCAGGCATTCCACTGGCCAACGGATGCATAGATGGCGATGGTGGCGATGATGGGCAGCGACATGGGCAATATGATCCTGGCAAAGATCGTAAACACGCCCGCGCCGTCCAGCATGGCGCTTTCTTCCACACTCGCCGGCAGGCTTTCCACATACGTCTTGATCAGGATGACGTAGTAAGCATCCACGATGCCGGGAATGATATACACCCAGAAGGTGTTGTTGATGCCGTAGGCCTTGTACACCAGATAGGTGGGAATCAGGCCGCCGCCGACATACATGGTGATCGTCAGCATGCGGTACATGAACTTGCGGAAGGGCATGTTCTGCTTGGTAAACAGATAGCCCAGCAGCATGCAGCCAAGCACAGTCAGCGTAGTGCCCGATACCGTACGCGCCACGCTGATGAACAGCGCATGGCCGATATCCTTTCGCTCGAGGATCACACGGTAGTTTTCCAGCGTAAAATCGATGGGCCACAGCAGCGCATGCGCAGCACGCGCGCCGTCAGAGAAGGACTGCACAAGGATGTACCACAGCGGATACAGGCACATGATGTCAATCAGGATGAAGAGAATGACATTAAACACATTGAAGATTTTGCGAGACGGGGATTCACGTCCGACGATCATTGTTCTCTTCCTCCTTCTTTAAATGATGGTTTCGCCGCGCACGGCCTTGGAAAGACCGTTGGCCAGGAACAGCAGAACGATGCTGACCACGCTCTGGAACATACCAACCGCCGTCGCATAGCTGTAATCCAGGAGCTTCAGGCCCTTGTTGTAGGTATACAGTTCCAGCGTTTCAATCTGCTTGTGGATGATGGCATTGTCAAACACCATATACTGCTCAAGACCGTTGCGCACAAAGGAACCGATCGCCAGCAGGAACATAACCAGGAAGGTGGGCATCAACCCGGGCACGGTAATATGCACCGCCTGCTGGAAACGGCTCGCGCCGTCAACCGCCGCCGCTTCGTACAGCGCCTGGTCGATACCGGCAATGGCCGCGATGTAAATGATGGCCTTCCAGCCCACGTTCTTCCACGCCCAGACAAAGGACTGGAACCAGTACACGTCCTTTTTGCTTGACAGCCACTTCTGCTTGGTGCCGAAAAGACCCAGGATTTCATTCACAACGCCGTCGGTAGTGAACACCGCATAGAATACGGAATACACCAGCACCCAGCTGACAAAGTTGGGCAGCGTCGCAGCCGTCTGGCAGAACTTGCCAAAGCGGCGGCCCTTGAGTTCATTGAGCAGAATAGCAAAAAGCGGAGGCAGCACAAGCATGCCAATATAGTAAAGCGAGAACATACTCGTATTTTTCATAATACGGGAAAAGTCTCTGCTCGAAAACAGCATCTTGAAGAATTTCAGCCCAACCCAGGGCGAAGAGAGAATCGGCTGGCCGACCGTATACTCAACAAACGAGAGATACCAGCCCATCAGCGGCACATAGCTGAACGCGAAAACCAGCGCCATCAGCGGGAGGGCGATGAAAAAGTACGTCCAGTTCTTCTTCGGCTTTTTCACTTTGATTTGAGGAGCCATTGTTGTCATATGAATCACTTTCCTCATTCAAGAATGGCGATAGGGAGCCGCCGAAAACGGCGGCTCCCGTTTAAGGAATCAGGTATTAGTAGTTGTAATCGTTGATGTCGCGGACGCCTTCGGGACGCAGACCCTGCTCCAGGCAGCTCTGCTCGAAGATGGGCCAGATCATTTCGCGGGCAGCTTCCCACTGATCGTTGAACCAGGTCCAAACGTCAGCTTCGCCCAGGTCAGCCAGTTCCTGCAGAACGCGTTCCTGAATCTCCAGGAATTCTTCGTCGGATTCAGCCATGATCAGTTCGGGCATGGCGGTTTCCATGACGTCGTTCATCAGTTCCAGGGTACGCTTATAGTCCATGGGAATGTCGGTCAGCGCGGCGGAGATGGTTTCGCCGGCGTCATACTGATTGTGCTTCATCAGCTTGTACTGCGCGTCTACCCAGAATTCCTCGCCGTAGTGCGCAGCGAAGTCCTTCTGCCAGGGCAGCTGAGCCGCGATGGAGTTTTCCATGGTCATGCTCAGGTCGAGCAGGTAGCCGTCGGGATGCTTGGTGGTGCCCATGTAGCCAACGATCTGGCCGGAGGCACGGCCGTAGCCGCGCTTTTCAACGAAGTCTTCGTCGTACTCAGCCAGCTTCATCAGGTACTCTTCCTTCATGGTGGGAACGCCGTCAACGTAATCCCAGGATTCGCCCTGCTTGCCGACCTTCCATTCGCGGACGAAGTCAGGATCGTACATGTAGTTCCAGAATTCCAGCACCTTGTCGATATTCTCGCTGTTCTTGTTGAAGAAGGTGTAGTAGGCAGGCGCGTTACCCAGCATCAGGTTCACGTCAGCATACAGCCAGGTGGATTCGGAAGGAATAACAACGTAGGCAGCCAGAGAGTTGGGATCTTCCTTGATGGAGTTGAGGTACAGTTCGTCTTCAACGTAGTGCACGCCCATGAAGCGGCCTTCAACGCCCAGCGCGTTGAATTCGTCGCCGTCCATGATGAACACGTCGGTGTTGTAGTAGGGATAGTCGTTATCCAGGCCGCGGCGATACAGTTCGTTCTGGAAGTGCATGTCGGACCAGTAGGAGGAATTCTCAACGTCGGTGTAGCCGTTGACCAGCTTGTTGGTCACGTTGTTGCACTTGTACAGGTAAGCGGTGGACCAGAGGTTGAAGCCGATGTCAACCTGGAAGGAGGAGAAGTAGCCGCCCATGTCGCGCAGGCTCTTGTTTACGCCGTACGCCCAGTTGGGGTTGCCGTCTTCATCGGTGGGATGCAGGTCAACCATCGCGCACAGCACGTCGATGTAATCTTCGATGCTGTTGATGGGCGGGCAGCCCAGTTCCTTGTAGTAGTCCCAGCGCACGATGTAGCCGCGGTACTGACCGGGCAGGCCCTGATACTCAGAGATACCAACAGCGGGGCAGGCGAAGTAGATGGCGCCGTCCTCATAGGGATAGAGCATCTGCAGCAGCTCGTTGGTCTGCGCATACATATCGCTCTTCATGTTGGTCAGATGCGTATCGAGATAGGGCTCGATGTTCAGCGCATAGCCGCTCTTGAGCACGTTGTCCAGGTACTCAATACGAGAAGCCATGATGTCCGGGAAGGAGCCGTCAGCCAGCATAACCAGCAGAGAGTCGTAGTCATACTGGGTTACGGTCAGTTCGATGTTCAGCTTTTGGCACAGTTCCTGGATGATTTCGAACTGAGCAAAGTCCGCCACACCCTGAGTAGAGCCGTAGGTGATCTTCACGGGTTCTTCCGCTACAACGGCCGGCATGATGCCCAGCATCATGATCAGCACCAGAAACAGGGAAACGAGTTTCTTCATGGTAAACCTCCTATTTTTTAACGCTTTCGCGTTAGATTCGGGTATAAATCACGCGGTCAATGCAGGCGATGAGGTTTTTCACATCCTCGCTTGTGCAATACGCATGCCAGGCGATGGCATAGTGCTTGTCGGGATGGAACATCATCATCTGCCCGTTCATGCCGCCCTTGCCGATCCAGCCCGAGGGCGATTTGATCGACAGTTCGTAATGATTTTCAACAGCCATCTTCACCCATTCTTCCGAAAGGATGCGCTTGCCCTTCCATACGCCGCCTTCAAGGTACAGCACGCCCAGCTTTACCATATCCGCCGCGCTGATATACAAGCCCGTCGCGCCCATGGGATAATCCATGGGGCAGCGGCTCCAGGCAGCCTCCTGAAAGCCCAGCGGCTGGAAGAGGCGGTGATTGAGGAAAACGTCGGCCTTCCGGCCGGATACGCAGGTGATCAGGCGGCTGATGAGGTAATACGCCGCGTCGGAATACTGATAATGCTCGCCGGGCTGATACTTGATGGGGTGATGAAACACCATATCCAGAAAGTCGTTGGTGGGATATTCATGAATATCCTCCACGTCGATATCCAGAAAGCCTTCGCCGTAGCCGATCATGTGCTTAAGCACGTTTTCCACGGTGATCGTCTTCCAGGCGGGATCGGCGTCTTCCGGCACCAGATTTCCCATATACCAGCAGATGGGCTTTTTCACATCCAGCAAGCCGTCGTCATGCAGCATGCCCACCGCCGTCATCGCAAAGGCCTTGGCCACGGAATAGGAATTATGGCAGTTGTTGGCCGGCTGAAAGCGGTGCTCCTCAATCTGCCCGTCGTGATAAAATGCCATGTTGTACAGATTGATCCCCAGCTTTTCAATCGCCGGGAGCATAATTTCAAGTGTCATGGAGCCCTCCTTGCACAAGCATGCATTTCCGTTTCTTTCATATATTTGCAAATTACGACTTTCAATCATGTTCATTATAGCAATGCAAAACGGGGAAGTAAATTGTCAAAGGCAGTATCATTCTTGCAAAAATCGCCGCATTTTTGTGATTTTTTCGGCCGTTTTTCGCTCTTTTATTGTGAATATCGTTATTTGCAATGTATGTATTTTTACCAGATTGTTCTTGCTTTTTGGTATCCAAACTTTGCAAAAAGCGCGATTTATTGCAAAAACCGTTTTTTCGTGCACAAAAAAACGCCGCTTCAGCGGCTTGAAAGCCAACTGACGCGGCATTGCAAAAACAGTCCATTTTTCAAAATTTACACAAAATTCACATCCGGCGGTTCGGGCGCGCCTTCAATTTCTGCAATCTGGTAATCCTCGCTGGGCATACGGCCCGTCACCGATTTATACGCCCGGTAGAAGCTGGAATAATCCCTGAATCCCGCACGCTCGGCGGCCTCCGACGCCGCCACGCCGTCGCTGAGCAGCTGACGGGCGTAGAGAATGCGATTGTACTTGATATACTGCATGATGCTCATGCCGGTATTCTTGTGGAACAGGCGGTTGCAGTAATCCTTGCTGAGCTTGAAGCGATCGGCAATATCCTGCAGGGAAATATCCGCCGTCAGATTGCGGCTCAGATATTCCTTCACGGTATCCATCGTGCGGTCTTCCCCCACGCTGTAGAGTGTGGGCTTTTGCGTGCGGGCCATAATTTTCAATTTGGCCATCACCGTCTGGGCAAAAATCGGCGCCAGCTCCTGCAGATGTTTGTCATCCGACGCCGCGCAGCGGCCGATTTCCTCCAGCAGATCTTTAACGTCCGCCACGGCCTCGGGCGCATAGAATACGCTGCCCATCCGCTGGCCGTCCACCTTGGGCAGACTGCCCTTTGCCAGCGAGGAAATAGGCGACTGATTGCCCGCATAGGCAATATACAAAATGTGCCGTTCAAACGACGTATCGGAATTGATAAACAATTTATGCGGCACCGTGGGGCCAATCAGCAAAAGGCTGCCGGGCTGCATCTGATAGCGCACGCCGTCTACCATATAGACTACGTCGCCGCCCAGATAATACTCCAGCTCGTACATGGCATGATTGTGCAGAACAAATTCATCCGCCTGCGTGCCGCGGCTGACAGAATGCGTATATTGAAAATCCTCATTCTTATAGCTGCTGATGATCTGATACTGATGTTTGCCGGAATTATTCTTCAGCAATTCCCAATCCCACATATTTCAAACATCCTTTCTTTCACGCTCTTTCTATATTGTATACACAAAAAGCGAAAATTGCAAGGTTTTTATCGTTTTTTCCTTGTTCTCCCCCATTCTTTTCACGTTTTTCGCAATAGCAAAGCGGCAGATGTTCACATCTGCCGCTTTCTTATTTACACAGCGTACAGCTTTCGCCAAAGCAGGCTACCTTCTCCTGACCGATCCAGCCAAGCGCCGTATTGAGATCCAGCGTCACTTCGCCGTCCTCCTTCACGAAGGCCGGGATGCCGATTCCCCCGCGCGCTTTCACTTCATCAAAGGCCTTTTCCTGATCGCGCAGCTGCAAAAACGCCCGCATATTGGCGGTATTCTCCGTGATCTCGATGTATTCCACCTCAAACCCGCGCTCTTCCCGCAGCATTTTGAACATGCGGCAATCGATGCAAATCTCAGAGCCATAAACCTTTAGCATATCATGAACCTCCCATCCGGAATACAATCATTATAACACACACCCGCGCAAAACGCAAAAATGCGGGCAAGCCGCATGGACTTGCCCGCATCTAAGAATCATCAGCCGTAAATCAGGTTCAGGCTGCTCTCCGTATCGAAGAAATGCATCACCTTGCCCGCAAAAGTGATATACAGCTGCTTGCCGTATACCAGCTCCTTGCGCTGCTCCAGACTCAGGTTGATGGTGGGAATGCGCACGATCAGGCGCGTGCCGTCCTCGGTGTATACGTGCAGATGCAGCTCGCTGCCCATCATTTCATTGACTTCCAGCTTGCAGGGAATGGCATTTTCGGCAGAGGCATCCGCCAGCACGATATGCTCAGGACGCACGCCCAGCTTGATCTCGCGGCTGTCAAGACCCTTGGCCTTGAGCTCTTCCTTCTTTTCGCCGTCCACTTCGATCTTGGCGCCGAAGGGGCAGACGTAGTATTTGTCACCTTCCTTGACCAGCTTGGTGTCCATCAGGTTCATCTTGGGCGCGCCGATGAATTCCGCCACAAAGATGTTGCGGGGCATTTCAAACACTTCGGTGGGCGTGCCGACCTGCTCGATGATGCCGTCGCGCATGATGACGATGCGATCGCCCAGCGTCATGGCCTCGGTCTGGTCGTGGGTTACGTAAACGAAGGTGGTGTTGAGCTTCTGGCGCAGCAGAATGATCTCCGCGCGCATCTGGTTGCGCAGCTTGGCGTCCAGGTTGGACAGCGGTTCGTCCATCAGGAACACCTTGGAATTGCGCACCATGGCGCGGCCGATGGCCACGCGCTGGCGCTGGCCGCCGGACAGGGCGCGGGGCTTGCGGGTGAGATACTCGGTAATGCCCAAGATCTCCGCCGCGTTGGTCACGCGCTCATATACCTCATCCTCGGGCATCTTCTTCAGGCGCAG
>JAZQXQ010000255.1:0-5391 GCA_045632965.1 Clostridia bacterium | reverse complement strand
ATAGAGCATGTAGGCGCTGTAGCCCAGTATGCGCATCGCGTTTTTGCTGGCCTGGATGTCGATCTTGGAATAGTTCCGTTTGGATTCGCACTTGTGAATGGTTACACTAGCAGGTATAGGATCATCAACGTTGGCCTCGATGCTGACAAGACGCCCTGAAAAAATAACCGTCAAATATCTTAAAGCCATCGCTAAGGTATTTCGTTTAAAGTGGAACTATATGCTCAAAATATCTGAAGAAGAAGCTGCATCTTACGACGATGCATCCAAAGTGTCCGTTGAACTGGAGCCAGGAGTTGGCGAAAACGTTCTTGACAGTTGGATGCGTGAGATGGAAAATGACGTTCTGGTCGACTTTGATGAAGTAATCGATCCGCCGAAGTTTTCTGCGCCCCGTCGCAAACAAAAGAATGAAAATCATTTTCGCGAAAGCATTATTCTTATGCTGGAACGTCTGAATGACGACGGTCTGATGGAGGTCATGCGCGTTACACTGGAAATAACGAAAGAGCCTGCATTCTTGAAACACCCCATAAATAATAACAAGGAGGATATTGAATGCCAAGAAAACGAGCAGTAAATGGTTCAGGACTACAGCCGAGGCTA
The DNA here is from genome assembly GCA_045632965.1 of Clostridia bacterium. Classification (GTDB taxonomy): domain Bacteria; phylum Bacillota; class Clostridia; order Christensenellales; family Aristaeellaceae; genus SFMI01. The sequence goes on along the minus strand of JAZQXQ010000255.1, from coordinate 4,785 downwards.
AGAAAGGACGGCCGATGGGAATGTCGATACCAGACAGGCATAAACCCTGGCACCGGCAAAGCAATTTATAAGTCTGTATATGGAAAGACGGCAGAAGAATGCGCGAAGAAGCTCAGAGCCGCTACAGCAGAAATTGATAAAGGAACCTACATTGATCCGCCGCAAATGACACTCAGTCAGTGGCTGGATGTTTGGCAAGCTGAATACCTGGTGGATATAAAGCAATCAACGCTCTCGCAATACGCCAGTTACATAAAAAATCACATCAAGCCCGGACTTGGTGGCATCAAGCTGGCCGCGCTTAAACCCCATACCATTCAAATCTTCTATAATAAAATTTTAAAATCCGATCGCAACCCCAACGGAATCAGCGCGAAGTCTGTCAAGAACCTTCACGGCATATTGCACAGCGCATTAAAACAAGCAGTGACATTGGTCTTTCTCCCTTCGAATCCAGCAGATGCCTGCATTCTGCCGAGAATCGAAAAATCCGAGGTATCCTTCCTACAAAACGACGAAATCCGTTCTTTCCTCGAAGCCATCAAAGGACACCCCTTTGAAACTATTTATAAAATCGATCTGTTCACCGGCATGCGGCAAGGCGAAATCCTTGGCCTGACATGGAACTGCGTTGACTTTGAGAATGGTATCATTACTGTCGAAAAGCAACTGCAGAAAGAGCATTTCAAAGACGGAAAATACATGCTTGTAAGCAACAAGAATGACCGTGTTAGACGCATCATTCCGGCCTCTTTTGTCATAGAGCTTCTTAAACAGCGTCAAAAAGAGCAGAAAGCCCATCAGCTTCTTGCTGGTGCTCTTTGGGATAATCCCTGGAATCTGGTTTTTACCAACGAGCTGGGCTCACACTTGTGCGCTTACACGGTTTATAAGCACTTTAAGAAAATTGCTACCAACATCGGCATGCCCCATGCACGCTTTCACGATCTGCGACACACCTACGCTATGCTTTCCCTGCAAAACGGTGATGACGTAAAAACCGTCCAGCATAACGTTGGTCATGCTTCTGCAGCTTTTACCCTGGATGTTTATGGTCACGTCTCCACGCAAATGCAGAAAGAAAGTGCCAACCGCATGCAAAACTTCTTCGAAAACGTTAATACCACAGCAAAAGCCAATTGTGGTCAAAATCATGGTCAACCAACAGAAAAAAATGAAAAAAGCCTTGAAAACACTGAGTTTTCAAGACTTTTAGCTGGCGGAGCGGGTGGGATTCGAACCCACGTGCCGTTGCCGGCAAACTGATTTCGAGTCAGCCCCGTTATGACCACTTCGATACCGCTCCAGGGCCGACATATATCATAGCTTATGCGCGGCAAATTGTCAAGAAAAAAAGGGATCGCATGCGGCGATCCCTTGAATTTTGCAATTATTCCTCTTCTTCCTCTTCGGGCAGCTCGGCGTTGTGGTAGACATCGGCGACGTCATCGTTGTCATCCAGCATGTCCAGCAGCTTTACGATCTTGGCGATGGTTTCCTCGTCGGTCACTTCCACCGTGTTCTGAGGAATCATCTTCTTGTCGGCGGACAGGAAGGACAGACCCTGCTGCTCCAGCGCTTCGCGCACGGCAGAGAAATCATTGGGCGCGGTGTAGATTTCAAACACATCATCCAGCGCGCTTACGTCCTCAGCGCCGGCTTCCAGCGCCATCATCATCATTTCGTCCTCGTCCATGCCGGGCTCGCGCTCGACAACGATCAGGCCCTTGTTGTCAAACATGTAGCTCACGGAGCCGGGAGTGCCCAGGGAGCCGCCGTTCTTGTCAAAGATGTGGCGAACATCCGCAGAAGTGCGGTTGCGGTTATCCGTTACGATATTGCAAATGATGGCCACGCCGCCGGGGGCATAACCTTCATATACGATCTCTTCGTAGGTCGCGCCGGTGCCTTCGCCGGCGGCCTTCTTGATGGAGCGCTGAATGTTATGGTTGGGCATGTTGTTCGCCTTGGCTTTGGCGATGATATCACGCAGCTTATTATTGTTATCGGGATTGGCGCCGCCTTCGCGCACGGCGATAGCGATTTCGCGGCCGATTTTGGTGAAGATCTTGCCGCGCGCAGCGTCGGCCTTGCCCTTCTTCGCCTGAATATTATGCCATTTGGAATGACCAGACATTGAATTTCCCTCCAAAGATGCTCAAATGTACCGAAAGATTATATCACAATGTGCGGCGTGCGTCAAACGTTTACGGCAATTTCCGCCGCCATTTTGCAGATATTTGCAAAAAAGAAGCATCCTTTTTTTCGGATGCCTCTTTCCTTGCATTAATTGATGGAGCCGCTGAGGATATCCTGCGAGCCGTCGCAGTTGACGGTCTTGCCGCCGGCGTTGGCGGTGATATGGCCGCCCGCCACGGTGATATCCTGCGTGGCCTGCAGCGCGTCATCCGCGCAGGTGATGGTGATTTCGCCGTCCTCGACGTAAATGTAGCCCTTGCCGGGGTCGGTTTCATTCTCGGTCTTGATGCCGTCATCCTTGCTGGTCACAGTCACCTTGCCGCCCATGATGGCGATGGAATCATTGCCCTTCAGGCCGTTGTTGGCGGCCGTCACGGTCACGGTGCCGGAAACGATTTTCAGGTCGTTGCTCGTGCCGATGCCGTTGTTGACGTTGGCATTGACCACCAGTTCGCCCTTGCCGTTGATCGTCAGGTCATCGCGGGAATAGATGCAGGCGGTGGGCTTTTTTTCAAAAGCGTTGGAGTTATACGCCGTGCCGTCGGAGAAGGTGTTGACAGTGCCTTCCGCCAGCGTCAGGCTCACCTTATCGGCAGATACCACATACAGCGGTGCAGAATCCAGGCAGGTCAGGTTCAGGCCCATCAGCACCAGCTGCGCCTTATCGGCCTTGTCAAGCTCCACCACGATCTGGCCGTTCGCGCATTCGCCGGCAAGCACATAGGTGCCGTCGCCGGTGATATACACCACTGTGCCGTCAGCAGAGGCGCCGTTGCCGGAAATCTTCACGCCGTCGTTGGTAAAATCGATGGTCGTAGCATCCGTCCAGGTGTCGCGCTGGTCAAAATTAGTAAACACATCGGTATAGGTAGCAGCCAGAGCGGGCGCAGACATCGCCATTACCAGAGTGAGCGCCAGCAGCGTCAGCAGCATTTTCTTCATGAAACACATTGCTCCTTTGCACAAATTGGTGACATTATCATACCATTTACCGCACCGAAAAGCAAGTATCTCACCGTGTTCAAGACGTAAATGAATTGTAAACACTTTGTTCTTTTTTCAAAGGATAACGTCCTCTGCGGCGTTATTCCTTATTTTCCCATCAGCGTGTCGAGGATATCTATCTCGGGCAGCAGTGCCGCGCTGTCCAGGAAGCCCGCCGCTTCCATCGCACGCAAGAGCACTTCTTCTTCCTCGGCGCTCAGCTTACGCAGCGGATCGCCCACACGCCAAACCGTACGTCCATTCACATCCAGATGAGTCAGATACGGCTGCGGCACGGTCGCTTCCTTTTGTTCCTCCGCCGTCATCAAACCGGCTACATCCGTGGGAGGCGGCGTAGAGAAGGCATGATAAGGATTTTCGTATTCGCGTTCATAGGCAGCAGGATCGAACATATAATAGAAAGTGCTGCCGCGGTCATCCTCCTTCTTGGTCCACATATCAAAACGATCATATGACAGCACCATGTCTGCATAAAAGCGCAGATTCTGATCCGTAATGATCGTACGATTTCCGAACTCGTCATACTCATAGTATCTGCCGTCTGTCCACTCATGCTCATAGCGCACAGTGTTGCTCACGGCATGGCCCTCTGCCTGCACAGCAATGACAATGCGCCCGTCAGTAAGCTCATACTGACCAACCACACGGATATCATCCCTATCCACATGCCGATTGCCAAATACATACGCATAACCGCTCAGCACAATGACAACACTCATGATCACAATCGCCATCCACAGCGCCACGCGCTTTAAAAAGCTCTTTTTAAAGAAGCGGATGCCGCGGAAATCGGGGCGCTGGGGCTTTTTATCAATCTCCAGCTTGGTCTTTTGCATGCCGTAGCTCTGCGCGCAGACGGCGCACTCGCTGATATGCTCGCGCAGCATCTCGGTGGTTTCTTCTTCGGTGAGATTTTCCACATACAAGGGCATCAGATCGCGGGCAACGGCACAGGGCATTTTTTTATTTTCATTCATTTCGCTCATTTTGCTCTATTCCTTTCTTCAATTTCTCCTTGGCGCGGTAAAAAGTAACGCGGGCGTAGTTCTCGCTGCAGCCGATGATATCGCCGATCTGCTTGAAACTCAAATCGCCCATCACGCGCAGATACACAATCTCCCGCACCTTGGGATCGAGCGACTGCATGGATTGAAACAGCGTCACTTTCCCTTCGTCGCTTTCTATATCCGCCTGCATATCATTTGGCACGGCGGCCGTTTCTTCAAGAAGCGGCAGATGCTGCCCGCGGCGGCGGCGCTTATCTATTTCCTGATACCACAGATGCTTGCCGATCTGGCACAGCCAGGTAAGCAATTTGCAATCGCCGTTAAAGCTGTGGATGGATTTGGTCGCGCGATAGAAGGTTTCCTGCGTGAGATCCTCGGCCAATTCCTTTTCATGGCACAAAGAAAAGAGATATAAATATACCGGCTTGCAGTATTCCCGGTAAATCTCTTCCATCGCTTGGCTTTGCTTCACCCGTTTCACCCTCCTTTCGCCCTATATATCCGCAAATACGTCATTTTGTTACAGTATACCAGAAAAAATATTTTTTGGAAGAAAACAATTGCGGAAAAGCAG
>JAZQXQ010000254.1:0-5828 GCA_045632965.1 Clostridia bacterium | reverse complement strand
AAGCCTTGGATCCTCGATGGAAACGGCGCGGACGTCAAGTGCCAGCGCGGCCGTTTTGAAGCCCAGATCGCGCAGAAGCTGCATGTCCTCAAGGTACGCCCACGGCACCTGAAACACCGTGCCCATGCTCACGCGGCAGGCGCGGCGATAGAGCGGATCGCAGCAGTCGGGGGTGAGCAGTACGGCCTCCATGCCCAATGCGGCGGCGGAGCGGAAGATCGCGCCGATATTGGCGGGGTTGACCACGTTTTCAAGCAGCGCGACGCGCCTTTTGCCCGGCAGGATATCCTTGGCGTGGGGCAGCGGCTTGCGCTTCATGGCGCACAGCATCGCGCGCGTGAGGGGAAAGCCGGTGAGGCGGTTTAATACCTTTTCGCTCGCCGTGTACACAGGGATATCGCCGCAGCGGTCGATCACGGCGGCGTAGTCATCGTGCAGATGGCCGCTTTCGGCGAGGATGGACACGGGCTCGTAGCCGGCATTCAGCGCGCAGGTGATCACCTTGGGACTCTCGGCGATGAAAAGGCTTTTTTGCGCATCCTGCCGGGATTTGAGCTGCGCCTCGGTCAGGCGCGCGTAGATATCCAGCTGCGGATCGTTAAAATCGGTAATCTCAATGAAGCGGGGCATAGGATTCTCCTTGCGGAATGATAAAATTATTATATCCGCAAGCATGCGGGGCTGTCAAATCTGTTTGCATCGTGCTATAATAAAAGTTCAGGGAGGTGAAGGAATGCAGACGGTTTCGATCAATATCGGCACGCTGTGTACTTATTGCAGCAATCGCTGCCGGTACTGCCTTTTGTCGTATGACGGCAAAGCGCCGGGCGCGGACTGGGAAAGAAGCTGCCGCTATGCCAAAGCGTTTTATGCGTATCTGCAAAAGAACCGCCCCGAGCTTTCCTTTGCCTTTTATTTCGGGCATTCCATGGAGCATCCAAAGCTGCTGGAGGCCATCGGTTTTCTGCAGGAGATCAAATCGCCCACGGGGGAATTTTTGCAGCTGGATGGGATGGCTTTCCGCGATGAGTCGGCGCTGAGAAAGCTTTTGAGCGATCTCAAAGCGCAGGGGATCAAACTGATTGATCTCACGTTCTACGGCACGCGGGCGTATCATGACCGCTTTGCCGCGCGCAGGGGCGATTATGATTACATGATGAATGTGCTTAGGACAGCCAATCAGATCGGCCTTGACTGCGAAATCGGCTATCCGCTGACGCAGGAGAGCGCGCCGCTGGCGGGGGATTTTGTGGCGGAGCTTATGCCGTACCGGCTGAAAAATCTCTTTTTCTTTGTGCCGCACGGCGAGGGCAGAGGGCGGACGCTGGAGGGCATCCGCCTGACGGAGAGCGATGCGGAGCAATTGTCCGAAAGCGTGCAGGCGCATTTCAATCGCTGCAGGTTCAGGAGCGAGCGCGAATGGCTGAAAGCGGGATTTTCTGCGCCGGACAAGCGCGTGCTGACGCTGATGCTGACTGAGGAAAACATCGCGCGGTATGAAAAGATGGAGCCGGCGGACGTCATCCGCGAACTGGAAGAGATGGATGACAAATACTATCGCGCGGTGCCTTCGCTCAAAGAACTGGCGGCGCGGTACGGCGATGCAAACGGCGATAAACTGTACAGCGAGCGGGATTTGTATCTGAGCTATCAGCGGCGGTTTATTGCGGATGCGGGGCTCGAATTGTACGATGTGAACGACGAGCGGCAGAATTTTTCCCGGAGGTTTTGAAACGGCATGTTTTATTTGATATTGGCGATCTTTGCATCATCCATGGTGTCTGTGGTGATGCGCCTGACAAAAACGCGCATCAAAAACGAAAACAGCCTGCTGATGGTCAATTATCTCACCTGCGTGCTGATCGCGGGCAGCTATACGGGCTTTCAAAATGTTTTGCCCCGGGGCGCGGGCAGCATGTGGGCGCTTTCGCTGGGCGCGGTGACGGGCGCGCTGTATCTCATTGGCTTCCTGGCCCTGCAATGGAATGTAGGTGCGAACGGCGTGGTGCTGTCATCTACCTTCATGAAGCTGGGGCTGCTGGTGCCCATCGCCTTTTCGGTGCTGTTCTTTGGCGAAATGCCCACCATCGTGCAGGCGGCAGGCTTTGTATTGTCGGTGGCGGCGGTGCTTTTGATCAACGGCGGCGGGGGCAAAAAGGCTGCGCGCTCGCGCGGGGCGCTGATCCTGCTGCTGCTCACCTGCGGCACGGGTGATGCTATGAGCAAGGTGTATGAGGTGCTGGGGCCGGCGGAATACAGCGAACAGTTTTTGTTTTATACCTTCCTGTCCGCGCTTTTGCTGTGCGCCATGCTTATGATCAAAAAGCGCGAAAAGCCGGGGCTGAGGGAGCTTTTCTGGGGCGCGGCGCTGGGCTTGCCCAATTATTTTTCGGCCAGGTTTGTCCTGCGCGCGCTGACTGAGCTGCCGGCGGTGATCGTGTATCCCACCTTCAGCGTGGCAAGCGTGGTGGTATTGACGCTCGCGGGCGTACTCTTCTTTAAAGAAAAACTCAGCCGCCGCGAATGGGTGGGCATCGGCCTGATCCTTTCGGCGCTGATTTTCCTTAATATCTGACGGAGGCAAAGCAAATGAAGCTGACAAAGAAATTTTACGCGGCGCTGACGCTGCTTGGGCTGATCGGCCAGATCGCCTGGGTGGTGGAGAACATGTATCTTAACGTGTTCATCTACAAAATGTTCCATGCCTCTGCGGGGGATATTTCGCTGATGGTCGCGCTCAGCGCGGTGACGGCTACGGCGACGACGCTGCTGATGGGCGCGCTGTCCGACCGTATGGGCAGGCGCAAGGTGCTGGTGTGCGGCGGATATATCGTGTGGGGCGTGAGCATCCTCGGCTTTTCGCTGGTGCGCATGGATGTGCTCACTCCCCTGTGCGAGACGGCTGCGCAGGCCATGAGCCTTGGCGTAACGCTGACGATTGCGCTGGACTGCCTGATGACCTTCTTTGGCTCCACCGCCAACGATGCGGCCTTTAACGCCTGGCTGACGGACATGGGCGACGAGCATACGCGCGGACGCATTGAGGGCATCAACGCCATGATGCCGCTGGTGGCGATATTGTGCGTATTCGGCGGCTTTATGGGCTTTGATCTTGACAAAGCCGAGAGCTGGAATGCGATTTATCTGATCATTGGCTTTGTGGTGCTGCTCATCGGCGTGCTGGGTATTTTCCTCATGGAAGACAAGGCGGTTAAAAGCGAGGAGAACTACTGGGAGAACCTTTGCTATTCCTTCCGCCCCGCAACGGTCAAAAAGAACGTGGTGCTCTATTGCGTGTTGGGCGCCTTTGCGGTCTTTGGCATTTCCATTCAGATTTTCATGCCCTACCTGATCCTCTATTACGAAAAGTCGCTGGGCATGGCCAACTATGTGCTGATCATGGCCCCGGCGATTGTGCTGGCCAGCGTGTTTACGGCGCTGTACGGCAGAATGTATGATAAATGGGGCTTCAAAAAGAGCATCATGCCCTGTCTTGGCGCGCTGATGCTGGGCTATACCTTCCTCTATTATACCTGGACGCCGGCGCCGGTGTTTATAGGCTCGCTGTTTATGATGTGCGGCTATCTGGGCGGTATGGCGGTGTTCGGTGCGAAGATCCGTGCGCTGATTCCCGAAAACATGGCGGGCAGATTCCAGGGCGTGCGCATCATCGGACAGGTGCTGATCCCCGGCGTGATCGGCCCGATGATCGGCGCATGGGTGCTGCGCGACGCGCAGCAGATCCTCAACAGCGACGGAACGTATTCCTTCCTGCCCAACGAAAATATCTTCCTTGCGGCGGCGGTGGCGGCCGTTGCGGTGATCGGCGTGCTGGGCTGCATTTTCCGCTATGTGACGAAGGAAGTGACCGTGAAAAAGGAAAAGGTTGTGCGCGGGCAGATAGACAGAAATCACTATAAAAAGAAGAAATAAGGAGGCCGCTATGAAGGTATTGCTTGTCAACGGAAGCCCGCATAAGACGGGCTGCACCAACCGTGCGCTGGAAGAAATCGCCGGCACGCTCAGGGAAGAGGGCGTGGAGAGCGAAATTTTGTGGCTGGGGAAGGAGCCCATCGGCGGATGCATTGCCTGCGGCGGCTGCCGGCATAACGGCAAGTGCATTTATGATGATATCCTCAACCGCAGCCGCGAAAAATTCCGCGAGGCGGATGGCTTTGTCTTTGGGTCGCCTGTACATTATGCCTCTGCCAGCGGCAATCTGACGGCCTTTATGGACCGATTGTTCTATTCCGAAAGCAAGGACACGTTCTTCATGAAGCCGGCGGCGGCCATCACCTCTGCCCGTCGCGCGGGTACCACGGCGACCTTTGATCAGCTGAACAAATACTTCACCATTTCGCAGATGCCCATTGTGTCCTCCCGCTACTGGAACATGGTGCATGGCTCCACGCCCGAGCAGGTGGAGGAGGATCAGGAGGGCCTGTGGACGATGCGCGTGCTGGCGCGCAATATGGCGTATTTGCTCAAATGCAAGGAGGCCGCCAGGGCTGCGGGCATTGAATTGCCCCGGCAGGAAAAGGGCGTAGCGACAAACTTTATCCGCTGAGAAAAAGAAAGGTAACGCCGTCAGCGAAGCGGATGAGGTGTAGCCAGCCGCAGCTGGCGTTATCCTCCGTTATCTTCCGTTATCCTCTCTTTATTAGCAACAAAAAAGAGCCTGTCTTGCGACAAGCTCTTTTTTGTTTGCGTATATCAGGCGAAGTAGCCCTGCGTGGCCAGCGCGACCAGCCAGGTCAGCAGACCGGCGGCGGTGGGAGAAGAAACCCACGCGATGGCGATGTTCTTGAACACGCCGAAGTGCACGTGCTTCGCACCCTTGACAAGGCCGGCACCCACAACGGCGCCAACAACGGCCTGAGAGGTGGAAACGGGGATGCCCATCCAGGTGCCCATGATCACGATGGTCAGAGCCATGGCGATGATGACGACGAAGCCGCTCACTTCGGTGATGTCGGCGATGGCGGAGCCAACGGTCATCATAACGCGCTTGGAGTAGGTCAGAACGCCCACGGCGATGGCGATACCGCCGATGGTGGCGGTCAGCTGCGCATTGGTCAGCAGGTTGGCGCCCTTGGCGGTGAAGTCATAATACAGGGCGGTTACGTTGGCGGAGGAGTTCATGCCGATGCTGAAGGCAGAGAAGGCGCCAGCGGCCAGGTAACCCAGAGTGATGATCTTCTTGTAGCTCTTGGCCTTGGTGATCTTCTCTTCCAGGAACTTGGTGACGAACCAAACCAGAACGAAGGAGATGATGCCGGCGCCCAGCGGATTGAGCAGCCAGGTGGAGGCGAACTGACCCAGCTTGCCCAGGGCGACGCCGCGGACAGAGGGATCACCGTAGTTGGCATGGAACAGACCCCAGCCGACGATGGCGCCGGTGATGGACTGGTTGGCGGATACGGGGAAGCCCAGGTAGCTCATGATGAACACGGTGATGGCCGCGCAGGTGAAGACGATGAAGGCCTTCAGCGCGGACTTGAGGCGCAGTTCCTTCATAGCGGCATCGGTGCCGGAAGCAAGGTCGGCAGCTTCGGCTTCAGCCACTTTTTCTTCGGAAGCGGATACATCGTTGATGACGGCCAGGTCATTGACCTTGCCGATGTTGCCGTCGCCCATCAGGAAGGCGCCGGCGATAACCATCACAGCGATGATGATGATGGCGGTGCGGTACTTGATGACACCGGTGGATACGGCGGTGCCGAAGGCATTAGCGGCGTCGTTGGTGCCAAGCGACCAACCCATAAAAACGCCGGCTGCAAGCAAAAGATATATCATTTTCTAACTTACGCCTTTCTTGTGATAAGCAT
>JAZQXQ010000253.1:0-2790 GCA_045632965.1 Clostridia bacterium | reverse complement strand
TGCCCTGGGCCAGGAAGGAAATGCCCTTCAGCTTGGAGGATTCTTCATCAAATACCTTAATGAACTCGCCGCCGATGATCTTGCGCTTCTTTTCGGGATCGCTCACGCCCGCAAGCAGGTCAAGGAAACGATCCGTCGCGTCCACATAAATCAGGTTAGCGTCCAGTTCTTTGCCGAAGATCTCGATTACCTGCTCGCTTTCGCCCTTGCGCATCAGGCCGTGGTTAACGTGCACGCACACCAGCTGCTTGCCGATCGCTTTGATCAGCAGCGCAGCCACAACAGAGCTGTCTACACCGCCGCTGAGCGCCAGCAGCACTTTCTTGTCGCCCACCTGCGCGCGCACGGCGGCAACCTGCTCATCGATAAACTGCTTGGCCAGTTCGGGCGTGGTGATTCGCGCCATAGATTCAGGACGTACGTTGCTATCCATGGATAATCCCTCCTGATTTTCATCGTTACAACTATGTTTTGTGAATTTTTTTGATTGGATTGTTCAGCGGAAATGAAAAATCATTCCATTGTTGAGTATAATACAGAGTTTGCCAAAACACAAGCAAGATTTCGAAAAAAGACGGATTATTTTTAGCCTATTATCAAAAATGTTCATGATTTTTCCGGATAAGAAAACCTTCTTGACGCAAGCATTTTCGCATGCCGTTTCATGCTTGCACGCTGAGTTATGTTCTATGTGATATTCAGAATCGCAAATGGGGCAGTCCCGATCGGAAAAGCGCTTTTTTGCAGTTAATCAAGGATCGCGCCGCGGCTGAGCAGGTGCTTTTGCAGCGCCTTTACATCCACTTCGCCGGGAAGGATGCTTTCCTTCACCGCCATGGCGCCGGCTGCGCCCGCTGCCTGGCCCATGCTCATCGCGCAGGGCATGCAGCGCAGGCCGCCCGCCGCCTGCGAAATGCAGGAGATCGTCTTGCCGGCTACCAGCAGGTTATCGATGTTCACCGGCTGCAGGCTGCGGTAGGGCACATAATACACGGGCGCAACCTCAATCTTGAAATTGCCCGACATCTCTTTGGAGCGGATGTGCACGTCCATGCCGAAGGCATACGCCGCAATGCGGTCGTCAAATTTCACGCCGTGGTGCACGTCATCCACGGTGATTTTGTATTTGCCCTCGATGTGGCGGCTCTCGCGCATGCCAAGCACGCTGCCCACGGCGGCGATTTGCGCATGCCGGAAGCCCGGCGTATTATCATGCAGTTCGTTAAAGCTGTCCATCACCTGCAAGCGCGCCGTACGGTGCTCGGCGGACATGGAGCGGGAATCGGTCGCATCCACATTGAACACATGCTCGTGATTGACGCGGTAATTGCCCGCTTTGGGGGCGCGGTACACCTTGATGGGCTTCTTGGGACGGCGGCCGAAGGCGGCAATCTCCTCATCCACTACGCCGCTGACCTCAAACATCAGCGTGCCGGGCTGGGGAATGCCCGTCTCCTCCTCGCCCTTCCACGTGGGCACGCCGGAGGCCGCCGCCACGTCGGCATTGCCCGTGCAGTCGATAAACACCTTGCCGCGGATGCAACGCAGGCCCTCCAGCGCCGCAACCACCACCTCGGTGATGCGGCCGTTTTCCACCACACTGTCGGCAAAGCGCGTATAAAGCAATACGTCCACGCCCGCCTCCTGCGCCATTTCATCCAGCAATATCTGCAGCTGGAAGGCGTCAAAGGGCGTGACATGACGATGGTAGCGCGTGATAAAGGATGTATGAATACTGGGCGAATCGGTATCTTCGGGCAGGATAGCCGCGCCGCGCGCGTGCAGCCGCTCCACGATCTCGCGGTAGATGCCGCCCACCACCGGGCGCTCGCCCTCGCGGTCATAGCTGGTCATGAAGGGGCCCACCATGCCGCCGGTGGCCATGCCGCCCAGCATGCCGGCAGCCTCCACCAGACAAGTCCTGGCGCCGCTGCGGGCGCTTTCAATCGCCGCGCACACGCCCGAGGGGCCGCCGCCCAGCACCACTACGTCATATTCGCCCATCACGGGGATATTTTTCGTATAAGCCACGCAGTTTTCCATATATTTCCCTTTCACTTGGCTGAAAATTCATTTGACTTTCTTGATTATACACCATTTCTTTGCATTTTTGAAGGTGCCAATCTTTTGTTGAAGCGTTTTAAATGCTATATTTTCCGGACAGCCGCATTTTGCCTCCTGAAAAATCAGAATAACCGTTGACGAACGCGCTGTCAAATGCTATATTAACGTGATAAGCATAATTGAATCGTTTCAATATTTTGGAGGTATGTATGCCTACCATCAAGGATGTTGCCCAATACGCCGGCGTATCAACCGGCACGGTGTCCATGGTCATCAACGGCAGCAAATCCGTGAAAATGGAGACGCGCTATAAGGTGATGGAGGCCGTGCAGAAGCTCGGCTATGTGCCCAATCAGTACGCGCGCTCGCTGGTCACGCGCAAAAAGCACGTCATCGGCGTTATCCGGCAGAATAATTTTTCCGCCCGCGACGGCATAAAAAGCGGCTATCGCTTTGACGAAATCCCCGATACCTATCTGGCGGATATGCTGGACGATATCGTGCATGAATTAAGCAACCTGGGCTACAGCCTGCTGTTGGACGTTGCCGCGTGGTCGGCGGGCGATGATCCGCAGTCCGTGGCGCTGCCGTCCATCGCGCAAAGCAGCCGCATCGACGGGCTGATTTGGGCGGGCGGCTTCATGACCGAAAAGCAGACTTCCCTGCTCGGACAGCTCAATATCCCCATCGTCACCATCGGCTCGCGGTTTGACTGCTTTGATTATG
>JAZQXQ010000252.1:0-2425 GCA_045632965.1 Clostridia bacterium | reverse complement strand
ATCGTTTGCCGTTTTCCAGCTTGGAGTAGTCGCTCTGGTCGATGCCGGTAAGCATCTGCATTTTGACCTGAGTATATCCGCGCATCTTTCGTAATTGACGAAGTCTGTCCATAAAATAATCACCCAATAAGATTATGGGCGATTTGACCTATTGTTTTAGGGTGCAATTGACCTAAAAAGAAAGGAAAACGCGATAGATATCCGAATAACTTTATTCCTGCCGCGCATACTAACTCCGGCAAAAGCCAAAATGCAAACATCAAGGAGGACGAAACTATGACTGATCATACCAAGGACGGCTGCTCCTGCACCCCTAACCGTTCCATCCGCTGCAGCGTTGAGCAGTGTGCTCACCACTGTGCCAGCGAGGCCTACTGCGGTCTGGAGAGCATTCAGGTCGGCACTCACGAGGCAAATCCCACCGTTGACCAGTGCACCGACTGCCAGAGCTTCAAGCCTATGCAGTAACCGCGGCGCCGCCTTCGGGCGGCGTTGTACATAAATTTCGGGCAGGGAGGCGGGCAATGACGGGGAAGAAGCGCCGCGCCGCGGCAGGAGCCGCCGCAGGTCTGGTGAACGGCATATTCGGCGGCGGCGGGGGTATGGTGCTGCTGCCGCTGCTTGCCGCGGACGGCGGCCTCTCCCGACGGGGCGCCTTTGCCACCTGCGTGGCGGTGATCCTGCCGATGAGCGCGGTTTCGGCGGCGCTGTACTGCTTGCAGGTGCGTCCCGATACGATGATCCTGCTGCCGTGCCTGCTGGGCGGCGTGCTGGGCGGGGTCATATCCGGTCTTACCTTTGAAAAAGTTCCGGTGCGTATTCTGAAGGCGATCTTTGGCGCGTTTCTCATTTACGGCGGGGTGAGGTATCTGTGGTGAAGGAGTTCTTTTTCCCTTTTTGTCTGGCGGTTTCGGCGGGCGTGCTTTCCGGCTGGGGTGTGGGCGGAGGAACGCTGCTCACCGTGTGTCTTACGCTGCTGCTGGGCGTGGAACAGCGGCAGGCGCAGGCTGTGAATCTGCTGTTTTTTCTGCCGACGGCGGCGCTGAGTCTGTGGTTTCACCGAAAAAACGGTCTGGTGGATGCCGCCGCCGTTCGTCAGGCGGCGATCCCGGGAGCGGCTGCCGCGCTTCTTGGCGCTCTGGCGGCGCTGATGCTGGATGTGTCCGTTTTGCGCCGACCTTTCGGCGTGTTTTTGCTGCTCAGCGGAGCGATGCAGCTGCGCGGTGCGCTGAAACGCTGACGGCGCAAGGGCTTGCGGGATAACTGTCGAAATTGTCGAAAGTACTGCGTTAAAATTTTGATTATTCATAAAATTTTAATACCTCTTTTCGGAAATCTATGCTATACTGTAACTGAGGAAAAGGTGAACTTTACCTCCCAAGCTGTTTAGAGTCCGGAAAGGGATGACGATATGAATATTCTGTTTCTGCTTATTCCCAAAGCGACCTGTGCCTTCGTGCTTGAGGATTACACCATCCGGCAGGCACTGGAAAAAATGTCGGTGTCGGGTTTCACGGCTCTGCCTATTCTCGCCAAGGACGGTACATACCGCGGAACGATCACCGAGGGCGACCTGCTCTGGGCGATCAAGGATCTGTTTCTGATGGATATGAAGGAAGCGGAGCGGCATTCCATTATGGATATCCGTCATCGGAGAGATAATATCGCCGTTTCCGTCAATACCCGCGTGGAGGATCTGCTGACGACCGCCGTGGATCAGAACTTTGTGCCCGTGGTGGATGACCGCCATACCTTCATCGGCATCATTACCCGCCGTGCCATTATGCAGTACTGCATCGACCGGTATTTCCCCAAGGAGAATCCCCAGCAGGAGCAGGAAAAATAAAAAATTGTGAGCGCCGCTTAACCGCGGCGCTCTTTTTTATGAGGAAGCGTTAGGGATCCGATGTTTTCGCGCCGCCGGAACGCTGCCCATTTGCGATCTTCAATATTTTGGCGGCCTGGTGTCTGGCAATAGGCAGATATTTTTTGTAATATTCTCCATCCGTAACGTGATACTTATTGCCCACAAACACCCATTCGCAATATTCATAGAACAAAAAGTATTCCAGCGTATTCAGCCATTCGGCATACGAAATCCCCTTGCCCTTGAGCAGATGATCATAAAAGTAAGCAACGGCAAAGTCCTTATCTGCCTGCGACATATAGAAGAGCGCATCCGTATTATCTTCTGTATGTGCGATCAATCGTGCAAACGATGTCGGATATGGCAGCATACCACCGGATTCCCAATCGATCAAAACAGCCCTTTGGGATGAAGCGATCATATTGAACGGAAGCAGATCATCGTGGCATAGCGTTCTGGGTTCGGATCGGTACACGCTCAGAAATTTCCCGTATGCTTCTTCCAGCAGGGGATCATTCAGATACTTTCCGCGATTTTGGCGCTGTACAAGGCTTTTCT
>JAZQXQ010000251.1:0-3467 GCA_045632965.1 Clostridia bacterium | reverse complement strand
AGCTTAATACCGGCTTCCTTGGCCTGATCGGCAAACAGGCTCTCGGCGCGCGCAAGACGAGCTTCGTCAATATCGGTCACAACCATCGTGCCGGGACGGCGATCGCAGCACAGCGCATAAGCAATCGCACCCAGACCCATGGGGCCGCAGCCCGCCAGCAGCGCCAGCTTACCGCCTTCCTTGATACCCATTTCATGGGTATACACGCCCATCTGGGTGTGATAGCAGGCATGGAAAGCACCGATGGAGCAGCTCATGGGCTCAGCCAGGGAAGCTTCGTAGAAAGCCTTGCCCTTGTATTCCATGAAGCAGTTGAGTTCCATCACTTCCGGCGGAATGACGCAGTAGGTGCAGTCGCCGCCGAAGAATTCGTAGGAGTAGCCGGGGCTCCACATGGTGCCCTTGTAGTTCAGCGCGGGCTGCAGGGTGAAGCGCATGCCGGGCTTGAACTTGTCCTGATGCATCTTGCCGACTTCAACGATTTCGCCGGCAAACTCGTGGCCCATGATCGCGGGATGATCCGCCACGTCGTCATGTACGCGCTTATGGGCGGCGCCCAGGGTCGCGCACTTGTAGGTAGACATGCAGATGGAGTCGGAGATAACCTTTACCAGAATCTCGTCATCCTTGATCGCCGGCAGTTCAAATTCATCCAGACGCAGATCGTTCGCGCCATGCAGACGGACAGCCTTGGTTTTCATACTTACTTGACCTCCTCAATAATAACCTTTTGATAGAGTTCCTTGATCGTATCGGTATCGGGAGCCTGCGTGCCGTCGCACATCACGCTCGCCGCACTGATGGCAATGGAAAGCTTGATCGTCTGCTCGCGCGGCAGCTTCTGATCAAAGCCGTAGGACAGCGCTGCAACCATCGAATCGCCCGCGCCCACGGTGCTGCGCACGGGCACTCTCAGCGGATGCGCCTTGATCACCTGATCTTTGGTGATAAACAGCGCGCCGTCGCCGCCCATGGAGATAACAACATCCTCAATGCCGCGCGCAAGCAGCTCACGGCCGGCAGCGATCAGATCTTCCTGAGTATCAAGGGGCTTGCCAAGCAGACGCGCAAGCTCTTCGTTGTTGGGCTTAACCATATTGGGCGCAGCCTCAAGGCCAAGACGCAGCGATTCGCCGTCGGCATCGAGGAACACCACAGCGCCCTTCGCACGGAAGAATTCCGTCCAGTCGCGGTAGGTAGAAATATCTGCACCCTTGGGCAGGCTGCCGGAGAGCACCACCACGTCGCCGGGCACAAGCTTTTCGGCAATCGCATCGCGCAGCTGGTTCATCAGCTTTTCATCCACCTGCGGGCCGGGCTCGTTGATATCGGTATTCTGATGCAGCTCAGGATCGATGATCTTGAGATTGGTGCGCGTATTGCCGCCGGGCACGTTAACAATCAGCGGCGTAACGCCCGCTTCCTGCATGAGCTTGAGGCTCTGTTCACCCGCAGCACCGCCAAGGAAAGCAGCGGCCATGCTGTCAAGGCCGAGGTTCCTGAGGCACTTGGATACATTGATGCCCTTTCCGCCCACGTCAATGCGCATCGTACCGATGCGGTTGACCGTATCCACGCGGAAATTGGGGATTTCGACCGTCTTGTCGATGGCAGGGTTCAGCGTGACAGTAAATATCATGGCTTGATGCCTCCTGTTTTTGTTTCAACAGTTTACATTTTAAAACAACAATGCGTACTTGTCAATATACAGCAATGCCCAGACGAATAAAAAATTCCTTCTGTTCCTGCGTCATGCCGTCATCCGATACCACGGCATCCACGCCCTGCGCCGGGCAGATGCAATGCGTGCTGTACAGATCAAATTTGGTCGAGTCGATCAGCGCCACTTTATAAGCCGACTGCTTGAGCGCAATCTGCTTGAGCACGCAGTCGCCTTCCGATTCGCAGCAAAAGCCCATCTCAGGATGAAAGCTCGTTACACCAAGAAAACACACGTCAAAATGGCATTCCTGCAGCGCAAGCAGGCTGCGCCCGCCGGCAACAGAGAGGCTGTAACGGTTCATCTGGCCGCCGAGAAGATGCACCGTGGGCTTGGTAAGCGATGCCAGTTCCGTCGCACAGGACACGCCGCAGGTATAAATCTGCCGCTGTTCATCGGGGAAATAACGCGAAAGAAGCGTCGTCGTCGATCCCGAATCAATAAACGCCGTGCCCTTTCCGTGCACCAGCGCCACAGCCTTTTGGGCAATCTGCAGCTTCTTATCTTGATTGCGCACAATGCGCTGCGAAAGGAAACCGTCCGTCCCGGCGATGGTATCAATGGATTTTGCGCCGCCGTGAATGCGGATGATCGCGCCGATTTCATCAAGATATTTCAGATCTGTTCTCAGCGTCATTTCGGAAATGTCCGGAAAGGATTCCTTCAGCCGCGAAAAAGCGATCTGCCCTTCGCGGTTGACAATCTCGGTAATTTTCTGTCTGCGTTTTTGCATATTCCCACCAGCCTTCAGCACTTGGTATGTCTATTATAGCATATAAAAGTCAAATTCGTATATAGACTTTTGAAATAAAAGTCAAAATAAAAATACCGGGCGAAATAACGCCCGGCAAGCCGATCAAACACCGTATTTGATGCGCACGCGCTCCAGTTTTTCACCAAATGGCCGCGCGCAGAACCAGAGAAACACAAAATTGGACACGCTGTATACCGCCGTATGCGGCAAGGCAGCAACCACCGACGCCAGATACAATTGCATATTGAAGCCGCCTTCATACCACAATACCGTCCACACATCCATCACCAGCGAATAGGCAATGCCTGCCAATACGCCGAACACAACTAAGAACGCACGGCTCTTTTTAAGCGGCCTATGCAGATAGCCGCTGATCAGGCCAAGCATCCCCCATGCCAGCATCTGAAATGCCGTCCACGGCCCCTGCCCAAAGTAGAAATTGGACAAAAGTGCAGCAAGCGCGC
Organism: Clostridia bacterium; assembly: GCA_045632965.1. GTDB lineage: Bacteria > Bacillota > Clostridia > Christensenellales > Aristaeellaceae > SFMI01. Next base: position 529 of record JAZQXQ010000251.1, on the reverse strand, counting down.
CTACCAGAAAGCCTGCTTCCCCGCCAAGGTACATAGCCGTTATGATCGTCAGTGCCGTCACAGGCTTGAACAGCGGAATAAATCGCCCCGCAATGCACAGCGCCGTCATCACCGATACAATCACCAATCGCCTTGATCCCGTCTTTTTCTTTTCAAAGCCGGACAGGAATAAAACAAGCGCCATCACCGCCACGCCAAAGGACACGAGCAGATGCCGTTTGCTTTCAAACACCGCCGCGCCCAGCAATACCAGCAGCGGAATCAACACAAACGGAACCGCCCACCGGATCACTTTACGCAGGCAGGCATTTTTAATCACCAGCATTTCATTCGCCCTTCCTGCCGTTTTCAAGGCACAGCGCCGCGGCGTCTTCCACCGTCACGGCATTATCGTAATGTCCGCGCGTCATGCGGCTGACAGCGGTTGTATAAAAGTTATTCTCGGCAAAGAAACTCCGCGGCATCCCCTGAGATACGATATTCCCCCTGAAGAACATGGCGCAGCGATCGGCGCACACAGCGGCAAATT
>JAZQXQ010000250.1:0-3931 GCA_045632965.1 Clostridia bacterium | reverse complement strand
GCTTTCTCCATCAAATGAAAAAGCAATAAGAACATATAAAAAAGCGGCACGACCCTCGTCATGCCGCTTTTATATATCTATACTTTATTCCGCTTCCACAAATGTTACGCCGTACGCGCACGGACCGATATGTGGCGCGATGGCCGTGCCGATGGCGCATTTCATATTTTCTTCCACCTTCACGCCAAGGGAAGACAATTTCTTTATCAACGCGCAGCAGTTTTCATCGTCATAGGAATACAAAGGAATCAGCGGGTGATTTTCATCAATCCTGAACGCCGCGATGCGCCTGGCCAGGCTGTCAATGGCGCGATGCCTGCCAAAGGCCTTGCCGCCCAGCACAATGCGTCCGTCGCACGAAACCTCCAGCAAAGGCTTGAGCTTCGCCAGAGAACCCAGGCTCGCCACGGCCTTGGGAATGCGTCCGCTGCGGGCCAGATTATCAAGCGTATCCAGACTGGCAAAAAGCCTGACACGGCTGCGCAGATTTTCGATCTTTTCGACAATTTCCCTGGCCTTTGCCTTGCCCTCGTCGCGCAGACGGCAGGCATGCAGCACCATCAGCTTTTGTCCCGCGGCGCCGTTGAGCGTATCAACGATGTGAATCTTATCATAATCCACCATCTGCCGGGCAATCAGCGCGCTTTGCAGCGTGCCGGAAACCGCCGAGGACAAGCCCAGATACACCGCTTCCTCGCCCTTTTCCTTCACCTTGCGGAAAATCTCCGCAAAGGCTTCGGGCGCAGGCTGGCTGGTCTTGGCATTTTCGCCCGCGAGCATCCGCTGCCAGAACTCATCCTCCGACAAAGTAACGCCCGGCGTAAAGCTCTCCTCGCCAAAGATCACCTGTGTCCTTACACAGTCAATATCATACGCGCGCAGTTCTTCATTGGTGAAGTCCGCAGCAGAATCCGTAATAATCCGCATGACCAATTCACTCCGTTCCGCTGGATGGTTGTGTCACGCACATTATAAAGCATCCGCATAACTTCTGTCAAGTTTTTCAAAAACCGATGTGTTACACCGCAACCGTCGGAGCATTTTTCACTCCGTCGTCATACGATATATCAGCGCGCACCTTTCGCTTGTTTCACCCGCGCATTTGGCGTGTATATATTAAATAGAGATTCTTCTTTATGAGGTGATCCGGATGTTATTTCATGTTTTACGCGAGATTTTTATTCCCTTTCTCGGCACGATGCTGGGAGCCGCCTGCGTGTTCTTTGTCAAAAAAGAACTGAACCGCAGCCTGCAGCGCGCGCTCACCGGCTTTGCGGCCGGCGTAATGGTCGCCGCTTCCGTTTTCGGCCTTTTGATGCCCGCCATCGATCAATCCGCCTATCTGGGAAAGCTTGCCTTTTTCCCTGCCGTCGCAGGCTTTGGCGCAGGTATTTTCTTCCTGATGCTGCTTGACCGCATCATTCCGCACCTGCACATGAACAGCAGCCAGCCCGAGGGCGTCAAAAGCAATTTCAAGCGTTCTTCCATGATGATGCTCGCCGTCGCTTTGCACAATCTGCCTGAAGGCATGGCCGTAGGCGTTGTACTGGCGGGGCTTGTTAAAGGCATGGAGGGCATTTCCGCCGCAGCTGCGCTGACGCTGTCGCTGGGAATCGCCATTCAGAATTTCCCCGAAGGCGCAATCATCTCCATCCCCTTAAAAACCGAAGGCATGGATCGCAAAAAGGCCTTTATATACGGCACACTGTCAGGCGTTGTTGAGCCTGTCGGCGCAATTCTCACGCTGCTTGTAGCGGATATGATCGTCCCGGCGCTCCCGTATCTGCTCAGCTTCGCCGCCGGCGCCATGCTGTATGTGGTGGTTGAAGAGCTGATTCCCGAAATGAGCGAAGGCGAGCACTCGCACATCGGCACTATCCTCTTTGCCATCGGCTTTGCCGCCATGATGTCGTTGGATATCATTTTAGGCTGAAGCGCAAAAGATTTGCGAAATACTTGTCTCCAAACATTGTCGGTGCTATAATAATCGCATTCAAATCACTTTTGTTTTGAAAGAAGGTACTTTTAATGCGCAATGTAAACGGCCATCTTGTTGCTCTGCAGGCGCACCGCGGCGTATGCACCGACGCACCAGAAAACACCTTTGCCGCCTATGAAGCCGCCGTCAGTCAGGGCTATGATATCATTGAGTTCGATCCCAAATTCACGCTGGATAATCAGTGCGTCGTGCTGCATGATAAAAACTTAAAGCGCACCGCCCGTACCTTGGACGGCAAAGCCTCTGAGGAAAACGCTCCTTTGATCAAGGAAATCACGCTTGCCGAAGCGCAGCAGTATGAATACGGCAGCTGGTTCGCGCCGGAGTTCAAGGGCGAAAAAATGCCGATGTTCAAAGATGTTTTGCTCTTTGCCAAGCAGCATAACATTCCGCTGAAGATCGACAACATCATCCAGTCCTTCACCGACGAACAGACGGAAATCCTCTTTTCCATCGTGGAAGAAGTCGGCGCGCAGAATATCGCAGGCTTTACCAGCACGAAGGTAGAATACCTCAAAAAGGTCGCCGAGCGCTTCCCTACCTCTGTCATCCACTACGACGGCGCGGTCGATCAGGAAACGCTGAACGCCGTATGCGCCGTACTGCACGATAATCCCCTGTACGTCTGGCTGCGCTATCCCAACAGGCTCTCCACCTGGTGCAAAACGCCGCCCGTCTGCGATGAAACCGTCGCCATGGTGCGTGCAAAGGGCGCCAAGATCGGCGTATGGATTCTCGAAGACGAAGCAGACATGATCGACGCCTGCGATCGCTTTAAGCCCGACGTCATCGAAACCACCGGCTCTCTCAAACCGGAAAAATAAACGCAAAAATGCAGACCAAACGGTTTGCATCTTTTCTATTGGCAACAAATCCTCTGCGTGCTATAATGCCTTTGACACCATCACAAAGGATGTGCACGCATGTTTGATATCAAAACCGTCATGCTCATTTTTGCCATGCTGGGCGCGCTTGACCGCATCATCGGCAATCGCTTCGGCCTTGGCAAGGAGTTTGAAAAGGGCTTCATGCTGCTGGGCAATATGGCGCTGAGCATGATCGGCATGATCGTTCTTTCTCCCTGGCTGGCGGACATCTGCAAGCCTGTGTTTGATTTTGTCGCCAATACGCTGCACCTTGATCCCTCCATCGTGCCGGCCTCGCTGTTTGCCAATGACATGGGCGGTGCGCCGCTGGCAAAGGCCGTGGCGCTGGATGAAAAAATGGGCCTTTTCAACGGCCTGATCGTCTCCACCATGATGGGCTGCACCATTTCCTTTACCATCCCCTATGGGCTGAGCTTGGTCGGCAAGGATCAGCACAGAGAAATGCTGCTGGGCATCCTCTGCGGCCTGGTCACCATCCCGCTGGGCTGCTTCATCTCCGGCGTCATGCTTTCCCTGCCGCTCGGCAGTCTTTTGATGAACCTTCTGCCGCTGGTCATATTCTCCATCGTCATCTCCTGCGGCTTGCTTATCAGCCCCGAAATCAGCGTCAAAATCTTCAACAGCTTCGGCTTTTTCATCAAGGGCCTTATCACCTTCGGCCTCGCCCTTGGCGTGCTGCGATACCTCACGGGCATTGAAATCATCAAAGGCCTTGCCACGCTGGAAAAGGGCGCCGATGTCTGTCTCAACGCAGCCGCCGTCATCTGCGGCGCTTTCCCGCTGATGTATGTTGTGGCAAAGCTCCTGCAAAAGCCCATGAAAATCGCCGCCAAATGGCTGCACGTCAACGAAGCCTCCGTCGTCGGTCTTGTTTCCTCCAGCGCCACCAGCATGACAACCTTCGGCATGCTCAAAGATATGGACAAAAAAGGCGTGCTCCTCAATGCCGCCTTCGCCGTTTCCGGCGCCTTCACCTTCGCCGGCCACCTCGCTTTCACCATGGCCTTTGACGCCAGCTACATTCCTTCCATGATTGTCGGCAAGC
>JAZQXQ010000249.1:0-4980 GCA_045632965.1 Clostridia bacterium | reverse complement strand
AATCGGATGAGAAAGCAAGCTTTCCCACCGCTTCCGGATCCCTTTTTCTACGCGCTTCGCGCGTGAGATTGCGCAAGCGCAAGCGGCCTGCTGCGGGAGTGTGCCTGCGGGGGAGTGTACGCCGGAAGCACAACATACCATAGCGGCAGTCCGGGTGGCAACGCCATCCGGGTTTGCGTAGCAAACTGGAAAAGGTGAGCAAAGTCACCGGGGCGATCTTGCTCGCATCCGTGATCTTTCTCACCTTTTTCATATAGACTGCCGCGACAAAGAAAACAGCTGCCTTCCAACATAAACGCAGGCTTCTTTGGTACTTTCTTGGGTTCCAAGAAAGTACACGTCTTCCCACTCCCGGCCTTAAATCAGCACAACATCCTTCATGCCCTCACTGAGCGCAATCTCCGCATGCAGCTTTAATTCCTCCTGCGTGGGCGAGCGCAAAGCCTGATACGCACTGCGCACACCCATCGGACGATACGCAATGATCTTGTAACGGATGCTGCGCTTGCCCAGATGCGGCGCAAGTGTGCGGCTGACGTTTCGCACCGTGCCCTCGGTGTCAAAAAGCCCCGGCACGATCACCGTGCGCACTTCCTCCAGCTTGCCGGTTTGCACCAGATACTGCAGGTTTTTCAGCACCATGTCATTGCTGCAGCCCGTCACATGCAGATGCTCCTGTGCATCCCAGGCCTTGATGTCCAGCATCACGCCGTCGGTCACGGACAGCAGCTTTTCGTCCTGTGAAAAATCATAGCTGCCGTTGGAGTCCAGCAGCGTGTCCAGCCCTTTCGCTTTGGCAAGGGACAGCAGCTCATAAAGAAAATCCGCCTGCTGCGTGCATTCGCCGCCCGATACCGTGATGCCGCGGATGAAGGGCATGTTGCATCCCACTTCGCGCATAACGTCGCGGGGTTCCATCAGACGGATGCGCGGCGAGGAAGTATGCGGGCAGTGCTTGAAGCACTCGTCGCAGAAGACGCACTTGGTGTGATCGTAATGCACCTTGCCGCCCTCGCGGTAGAGCGCGCCGGCAGGACAATATTCAAGGCATGCGCCGCAGTGGACGCATACCTTGATGGTTTCGGGGTTATGGCAGTATTGACAATTGAAATTGCATCCCTGCAGGAAGATGGCCGTGCGGTTGCCCGGGCCATCCACCGAGCTGAAGGGGATGATTTTATTTACCAGTGCGTTCATCAGCGCACCCGGCGGTCAAGGCACTTGCAGTTGTTCTTGGCGTCCTTGCCAAGGCCGGTGGTGTTCTGGCGCACGTTGCTGCCCTTTTCCAGCTTTTCCATTTCGCTGCGCTTGACCAGATAGCCTGTCACGCGCACCACATCGCTGTCGCTGCCGTAGAAGGACAGGTAGCGGATATCCAGTTTGAAGGAGCCGCGGATGATATCGGTGACGAAGGAGGGATTCTTATGCACCGTCAGGTCAACGGGGAAGATATCGCCCGTGCCCGAGGGGAAGTACTTCTGGAAGAGGTTGATGTTCTTGAGATGGTCGATCAATTCATCGGGCTCTTCGCCGATCGGAATGCGCGTGCCGGGGCTGATGCCGTGGTCGGAATCGATGCCCACCTGAGAGTGCAGCAGATAGTGGCCGCCCGTGCATTCGCAATAGGGCGCCTGATGCTTGTTGTTGAATGCATCGATCCAGTTCATGATTTCAACGCCCAGCTGGTCGGCAGCTTCGCTGTGACCAAAGCGTCCCTGCTTGCCTTCCTTCTCCAGCAGGATATTGCAGCATTCCGCCAGGCCCACCATGCCGTACATGGCGGTGAAGCGGTCGCGGCTGATCAGGCCTTCCTTCACCAGGAAGCTGCTGCCAAAGAAGCCCGATTCGTCCACGAGGAAGCGCACGCGCTCATCCATGTAGCGGGCCATGGTATCAAGCACATAGGGCAGCTGATTGTCGCGGAAGTCGGCAAGATCCTTGGAACGCTTGGCGATATTGGCCAGCAGGATGCGGGAGAGCGTGTAGGAGCCGCCGCCGATGTACAGGCCGTTATAGCAGCTGGCGATACAGTAGTCATCACCGAGCTCGCCGCGGAACATTTTGTCATTGGCAAAGCTGGGCTTGGCGCAGCGCAGGGCGCACTGCACGGCCTCCAGCAGGAATTCGTCCTCGGTTTCCTCGCTCACGCGCATGGTGATATTGGGCACGGCATTTTCAAGCTGGGCTTCGACTTTGAGGATCAGCGAGCCCATGCGGGTTTTCTTCGGGCCGATGTCGGCATGCGCGAAGGAGTCGAGAATCGTGCGGTCGACATTGGTGAAGAACAATTTCAGCGCGCGCTCGATCGTCGCGTCGTCCAGACCTTCGGCGAAGGGCTCCAGCAGCGTATCCAGATCGCCCAGATATACGGGATAATTGGTGATGCTGGGCACGTTGTGGTAGAGGATCAGCAGGTTGTTGAGCGCCTCAAAAAGATCCTTTGCGGGCTCAAGCTGCAGAAACTCGCTGCCGTTTTTGAGGAATTTTTCGTAATCGGGGCAGATATAGCGCGGACGATAGGGCGCCTCGCCTTCAAACAGATTGCAGATACAGCGCGTTTCCACGTCGCAGCGCATCAGCTCGTCCATGCCTTCGGGCTCGTCAAGCACGGTAAGGAAATTTTCCGCCTTGCGGGCCAGATAGGTGACTTTCTGCTCGTGCGTGTAGGTGGGCTCTTTGAGCGTGGCGAGAATTTCCTGACGCTTTTCTTCCACGGTTTGCATGCTGATGGGTTTCATGGCGTTGCCTCCGTAAACGGGCGGATGCCCGGACTTTTTCATTCTATAAAAATTTTATCATATTGTGGAGATTGTTTCACAAAAAGGCGGAATTTTCTCCCACTGAATATATACACTGAAAAACAGGAAGTCAAACATCGACTTCCTGTTTTGGGGGAAAGAATTATGTATTTTCAAAGATGATTTGGCCGTTGCCAAAGACAATTTCGGGCTTTACGCGCATGTCCATCGGGCAGCCGCGGGCGAGCACAAGATCGGCATCCTTGCCGACTTCAAGGGAGCCGACGCGGTCGGCTATGCCCAGGTGCCTGGCAGGGTTGATGGTGATGGTTTTGAGCGCTTCGAACTCATCCAGCCCCTCGCGCATGAACAGCCCTGCGCACAGCGGCAGATGGTCTTCCCGGATGATGGGCGAATCGGTCATCACGGATACGCTGCAGCCGGCTTTGATCATTTTTATGCCATTTTCGGCAGAGCTGTGCTTGTTTTCGTCCTTTTTGGCTTGCCCCATAAACGGGCCAACCACGACGGGATAGCCTTCCTGCGCCAGTGTTTGGGCGATCATGCCACCGTCGGAGACATGCTCGAGCGTCAGATTGACATCCAGCTCTTTGGCGATGCGGATGGCTGTGAAGATGTCATCGCAACGGTGCGTATGCGCTTTGAGCGGGATTTCCTTGCGGATGACAGGCAGCAGCGCTTCCAGCTTGGGGGAATAGGCGACAGACACGCCTGCGCTCTTTTTCTGCGCGTACTCCTTGGCGGCGTACAGTATATCGCGGATGGTGGCGGCGATGGTCAGGCGGCTGGTGACCTTGTCCGTCAGCGCGGACTTGGGGTTTTCGCCAAAGGCGATTTTCATGGCCACGGGGTTTTTGACGATCATATCGTCAATACGCACGCCGTAGGTTTTCATGGCGACGGCGCTGCCGCCGATGCAGCTGACGCTGCCGGGCGCGATGCATACGGTCGTCACGCCGCCGCGGCGGGCATTTTCAAAGCTGTCCTCCTGCGGATTGATGGCGTCCACCGCGCGGTGATTGGGTACGCAGCGGTCGCCTTTCTCCACGTCATCCTGCGTGCGCACGCCGCCGTAGCCGAACATGCCGATGTGGGTGTGCGCGTCGATGAAGCCGGGATAAATATCCATGCCCTGCGCGTCAAAAGTTTCTGCATCCGCCTGGATAGCGGGCGCGATCCGGGCAATTTTGCCGTTTTCAATCAGGATATCAGCGGAATAGGGCGCGGGATTTACAGCGTCGTGGATGATTCCGTTCTTAATCAGCAGCATGGAGCGGGCCTCCTTATTTGGATGTGATGGGTTTAGTATAGCGTATGGATGTAAATTTGTAAAGCAGGAGGGCGCTGCGCGCAGTGAAATCATCGCTTCGCGATGGTGGAATTTGCCTTCGGCAAGTGAAATTGCTGCTTCGCAGCAGTTTTATAGTATGGCAACAATACCCGGTGGGGATAACGTACGCCAAACGCACAAGTCAACAGAGCGGCAGTCCGGATGGCGAAGCCGTCCGGGTTTGCGAAGCAAACTGAAAAAGGGCTTGGAAGCGGTGGGAAAGCTTGCTTTCACATCCGATCCCAAGTTTCTTTTTCAACCAACTCCCGCGACAAAAATGCAACCACCTTCCAATACAAACGCTGCTTTCTTTGTTACTTTCTTGGGCTCCAAGAAAGTAACGTTCCTTTCGTCCCCTCTCCTCGTTCTCCCCAACGAAAAAGAGGCTGCCGTACTTTCGTACGACAGCCCCTTGGCTATCATTGAACCAATGAATTACATGCCCTTGATGGCAGCCTGAGCGGCGGCCAGACGAGCGATCGGCACACGGAAGGGAGAGCAGGACACGTAGTCCAGGCCGATGGTGTGGCAGAACTCAACGGAGACGGGGTCGCCGCCGTGCTCGCCGCAGATGCCGTAGTGCAGGTTCTTGCCGGAGGCCTTGCCCTTGGAGACGGCCATTTCCATCAGCTTGCCAACGCCATTCTGGTCCAGCTTGGCGAAGGGATCGTTCTCGTAGATCTTGGCCTCGTAGTAAGCGTTGAGGAACTTACCGGCGTCGTCACGAGAGAAGCCGAAGGTCATCTGGGTCAGGTCGTTGGTGCCGAAGCAGAAGAAGGCAGCTTCCTTCGCCACTTCGTCAGCGGTCAGGCAGGCACGCGGAATCTCGATCATGGTGCCGACTTCGTAGTGCAGTTCCATGCCGGAAGCAGCGATTTCGGCGTCAGCGGT
>JAZQXQ010000248.1:0-5442 GCA_045632965.1 Clostridia bacterium | reverse complement strand
ATAGTTTTCCTTAGGATGCGTCTCGATCACTACATGTTTGACGGCGGGCAGATACATCGTGCCCTTCTTCGTTTTGACAACATACACATCGTTGGCACCGGGCTGGAGAATATCCTTCAGAACACCAATTTCCTGACCGTTGCGGTCAACGATGCGGCATTCCAGCAGATCGCAGATGAAATCCCCGTCCTCACCGGGATCAACGGCGTGCGCGCGGTCGATATACAGCATGGTATCGCGCATGGCTTCGGCTTCTTCGCAGGTGGAGGCGCCATTAAGCGTGCAGTATACAAAGTTATCCCTGACGGATACATCAGAAATAGAAATGGGCTGATAACTGTCGCCTTTCTTGATATAGACCACGTCAAGCAGCTTGTAGCGCGCAGGATTGTCCGTATCGGGACGCACCTTTACCTGACCGCGCACGCCCTGAGGACGCAGCACCTGGCCGATCAGAAAATATTCACAATACATTCCCATTTCCTCCTATGAAAAAAGGCGCTGCAAGGCGCCTTTCAATTATTGCTGGATCTCCAGGAAAACAGGCTTGCTGTCCTTGGCCGTAGCAGCCTTGAGGACAGAGCGGATCGCCTTGGCGATACGGCCCTGCTTACCGATGACCTTGCCCATATCTTCGGGAGCCACGTTGAGCTCAATGATAATGGATTCGGGGCCTTCGGTTTCAGTTACCTGCACAGCATCCGGATTTTCCACCAAAGATTTTGCCAAGAAAAGGATCAAATCTTTCATGGGCTTTCCTTTCTGCGCGTGGAAGCGCCGTTAAAGATTAGCCCTCGATCGCGCCGCTCTTCTTCAGCAGGATGCGAACGGTGTCGGTGGGCTGAGCGCCCTTCTTCAGCCATTCAACGGCCTTGTCATTCTTCACATTGATAACGGCAGGCTGCTGCATGGGATCATAGTAGCCGATCTCTTCGATGAAGCGGCCGTCACGGGGGCTGCGCTCATCAGCAACAACGATGCGGTAGAAAGGATGCTTCTTCATGCCCATTCTCTTCAGACGAATCTTAACCATTGGTTTTGCCTCCTAAAGCAAAATTATTATCTATGGTAATCATGCTTGTGATGATACCTGCTGAGTTAACGGAACGGCGGGCGGTTCATGCCGTTCATCGATGCCATGCGGCGCATGGCGCCCTTCTTATTGCCCATCATCTGCTTGACCATCTGACGGGTCTGCTCAAACTGACGGATGAGCTGGTTGACGTCCTGCACGGTAACGCCTGCGCCGGCAGCGATGCGCTTGCGGCGGCTGGCATTGAGGATGTCGGGATTGCGGCGTTCCTTCTTGGTCATGCTGCGGATGATGGCTTCCGGCTTCTTCATGGCGTTGTCGTCAATCTCAACGTCTTTGAGTTTGCTGCCGATGCCGGGCAACATGCCAAGGATATTGGAAAGCGGGCCCATCTTCTTCATCTGCTGCATCTGCTCCAGGAAATCCTCCAGATTGAGGTCCTTGGCGCTCATCAGCTTTTTGCCAAGCTTCTCGCTCCTTTCCTCATCCATGGCCTGCGTAGCGTTTTCGATGAGGGTGAGCATGTCGCCCATGCCCAGGATGCGGGACGCCATACGATCGGGATGGAAAAGCTCAAGATCGCCGAGTTTTTCGCCCGTACCGGAAAACTTGATGGGCTTGCCGGTTACCGCGCGGACAGAGAGTGCGGCACCGCCGCGGGTATCGCTGTCGAGCTTGGTGAGGATCACACCGTCGATGCTCAGCTGATCGTTGAAGGACTTGGCTACGTTGACGGCGTCCTGACCGGTCATCGCGTCAACCACCAGCAGGATTTCCTGAGGCTTGACGGCTTCCTTGATGCGGGAAAGCTCTTCCATCAGCGCTTCGTCCACGTGCAGACGGCCGGCGGTATCGATGATGAGTACATCGTTGCCGTAGTAGCGCGCATGATCGACAGCTTCTTTGACGGTCTTTACAGGATCCTGTGTGCCTTTTTCAAAGACGGGCACCTTCACCTGTTCGCCGACCACTTGCAGCTGCTTGATAGCGGCGGGACGGTAGATATCGCAGGCGGCGAGCAAAGGCTTTTTGCCCTGCTTGCTAAGGTGAAGAGCAAGCTTACCGCACATGGTGGTTTTACCGGCGCCCTGCAGACCGCAGAGCATATAGATCGTCGGTACGGAAGACGACCAGGTGAGCTTGGCGTTAGCGCCGCCCATCAGTGCGGTCAGTTCTTCGTTAACGATCTTGATAACCTGCTGCCCGGCGTTCAGGGCGGAGAGAATCTCCGTGCCGATGCAGCGCTCGGTTACTTTCTTGATGAAGTCTTTGACGACTACATAGTTTACGTCAGCTTCCAGGAGGGCCATGCGCACTTCGCGCATTGCTTCCTTGATGTTCTGCTCGTTGAGCTTTCCTTTGCCGGTCAGCTTTTTAAATGCAGATTGAAGCTTATCAGAAAGACCTTCAAAGGCCATTTAGTCCTCCTCGTCAGTCAAAAGGCTGATTGCCTTTTCGATGCTTTGACGTGCTTTGGGGATGTCTTTATCCAATTCCCTCAGCGCATCTTCCAGACTGCTTTCGATGCGTGTGAGGCGCGTGCGCATACCCAGCTTATCTTCCCAGGTGCGCAGCTGCTTTTCAACACGCTGCAGCGTATCGTGAACGCTTTGTCGGCTGACGCCTTCCTGCTGCGCGATCTCAGCGAGTGAAAGATCTTCTTCAAAGTAAAGCGTAGCGATATCGCGCTGTTTATCCGTCAGCATAGCGCCGTAGATGGTAAGCAGCAGGTCGATATCAACCTTGCGCAGCAGATTCTCAGCCAAAGCATTCCTCCTGTCAAGTCATTTGACCTGACAGTATGCTATTATACTCAAAAGCATGCTTGCTGTCAAGCGTTTTTCCTTGACATTTAAAAAGAAAATTCTTTGGAAGCGGAAGGTTGTTTTTGCAGGATATAGCATTCCGGCGCGCCGGGGCCGGCATTGATAAACCTGTGATGCAAAACATTAAAATCCTGAGGCCTGATGGCAGAGAGATACTGCGTAAGCTGCTCTCTTTCATAATCGCCTGCTTCGTGACCGGGATACACGCAGATAATGCACACGCCGCCGATTTCAAGGAGCTTCAGCGCGCTGGCAACGGCCGTTTTCGTCGTTTCCCACCTGGTGGTAATCTGTTTATCTCCGCCGGGCAGCCAGCCGAGGTTGAACATAACGGCCTGAACAGGCACCTCTATATATTCGGCCATTCGTTCATGACCGCACAGATGCAGATGAGCGCGTGCGGAAACGCCGGCATTTTCAAGGCGTCTGCGTGTGTTTTCCACGGCCTGCTCCTGCACATCAAATGCATGCACGCAGCCGCTTTCCCCCACTAACTCGCACAGCATCAGTGTATCGTGACCGTTTCCCATTGTCGCGTCGATGGCCGTATCGCCGGGCAGCAAAAACCGCCGCAGACAATCTGCGGCGATATACCGGGCGGATTTGAGTTCAAACTCTCTTTTCATAGTGCTTTCAATGCCTTTACTTCTTCCTCGGTCAGTTCGCGCCATGTTCCTTTGGCAACGCCCTTGATATCGATGGGGCCAAAGCGCACGCGGCGCAGCAAGAGCACCTTGTTGCCTACCGCCTCCATCATGCGGCGAACCTGTCGGTTGTGGCCTTCATGAATGGTAATGAGCACAGCCGACGCAAACGCTTCTTCTCGAATTACCTGCACCTTTGCGGGCGACGTGCGGAAGCCGTCTTCCAGCATTACGCCAACGCGCAGGCGATGAATGGCTTCGGTTGATACCTTTCCGGTTACGCGCGCAAGGTAGGTCTTATCCACTTCGTGTCGCGGATGCGTCAGTTTGGCAGCCAGATCGCCGTCATTTGTCAAAAGAAGCAGACCTTCGGAATCATAATCCAAGCGTCCGATGGGATACAAGCGCACCGGATAATCACGGAAGTGATCCATGACTGTTTCGCGGCCCTTGTCATCGCTGACGGTTGTCACTTCTCCCATGGGCTTATGATAAAGCACATAGTGCTTTTGCTCTTCGGGTTTGACAGCCTCGCCGCGAACGCACACTTCATCCTCCTCTGTTACCTGAAAACCCATTTCGGTAATGGTTTGTCCATTCACCGAAATCAGCCCCTCGGCGATCATTTGCTCCGCATGACGGCGGCTGGCAACGCCGCAGGAGGCAAGGTATTTTTGTAAACGCATCGTGTTCACCTGATCTTTCTGTATTGTTGGTAAAGGGCGATCAGCACTGCAATCAGCCAAACGCCGAAAATGGATGCTAATCCCCAGTTAATGTGAAATAAGGAGCCAACGGGAGAAATCGCGTTCAAGTCCTGTGAGAAAGGAACGCGGCTGTACGCTGTTTTTCGTAATGATTGGCACAGATGCAATCGTTTCGCCGTTCAGTGTCATTTCCACAAGGCCGACAATTTCCCCTGCCTTGAATCCCGCAGGCAGCGTTTGCGGAAGAGATATAACGATGTTTGGCTCTTCCTCTTTAAGAAAGGGCGCTTTTACATCGCTTTGCGCAATGACCGAAACGGTCTTTTCCACGCCGCCGCTCACTTCAACCGCCGCTATCACATCCCCCGCCTCAAACGCAGTCTTCATTTCATAGCGATCAAAGACATGATCCAGCAATTGAGCCGATACATCAAACCAGTCCGGGCAATTGAGCACGACGCCGATCAGTGTCATACCATCGCGCTGGGCGGCGAATGACAGGCAGCGGCCGGCAGCTTTAGTGTAACCTGTTTTGATGCCGATTGCACCGTCATAGTTTGTCAGCAGGCGGTTTTTATTGTTCAGTATGCGGTCATATCTGCGGCTCACCCAGGGAATGGTGGCGCGCTGCGTTGAAACAATCTGCCGGAACACGTCGTTCGTCATCGCTTCGCGTGAGATCAGCGCCAGATCGTATGCAGTGGTATAATGATTGTCAGCAGGCAGACCATGCGGAGTGACAAAGTGCGTGTTAGTGCAGCCGATTTCTTCGGCCCTCGCGTTCATCATGTCGCAAAAAGCAGCAACGCTCCCGGCAACATGTTCCGCAATGGCGACCGCGGCGTCGTTTCCGCTGGCAAGCATTAAACCATAGAGCATTTGCTCCATCGTCAGGCTTTCACTCTCTTCGAGATAAATGCTGGTCCCGGGAACACCAAAAGCGTTCTTCCCTGCAGTAACAATTTCGTCAAGCGCGCAATGCTCGATCGCCAGCAGCGCCGTCATAATTTTGGTGGTCGAAGCCATCGGCAAAGGAGTATGCGCATTTACTGAATGAAGCACACGGCCCGTTTCTTCCTCGATAATAATTGAAGATACGGCGTCTGCCTGCGCGTTACCATTATACAGGAGAAGTGTTAAAAAGAAAAGCGCAGCGGCAATTCTTTTCATGTATTTTCCTCCGCAGCTGGCTGATTTTTATCGTCTGACGGCGAAAACAATGATTTTACATC
>JAZQXQ010000247.1:0-1566 GCA_045632965.1 Clostridia bacterium | reverse complement strand
AGCCAAGGCCGTAGAAATTGGTGTAGGCGGGCGAGAAGCTGCCGCTATACTCACTGCGCGGCTCGAATACGCCGATGGCTTGCCCCGCCTGGATCGCGCTCATCAGGTTGGTCACGTCGTAGGCAGCCTCCGTCTCACGCGCAAGGCTGGCAATGGGATAAGTGGAAGCCTCGGTAAACGCAGGCGTGAGCGTGCTGCCATAGCTGCCCTCTGCCAGTGCGACAGTGCCCAGATACACCGGCACGGCGTTCGACCAGCCGCCCGATGCGCGGCGAAGCGTCAGCGTGGCGCTCTTGATGGTCTTGCCGCTCAGCGCTGCGGCTGCATCGGCAAACCACATCGCACCGATGCGCCAGTTGTTATTGCCTGCGGCGTAGGTGCCGTAATAGCCCTGACTGAAGGTCGTGGCCTGATCGTCACGGATGCGCTTAACGCCGTAAAGATACGTGCAGTGCTTGCTGAGATGGAAGGTTTGCGTCACGTATTCCGGTTCGGTATAGGTCATGCCGCCGGCGGTGGGCGCCGCGGAGGTGGTTACAAGGGTGGCGACGGAGGCGCCGTTTCCGCTGACGGAGAGCGGGCAGCGGCCGTAAATCGCGCCGTGTGCGCCCTTGAAGGCACGCACGCCCCAGCCGAGGTTGGCGTTGGTCGCCGCATCGCTGCCCTCGCAGCCACCGATGACGTTTTCCATATAGAACGTGCCGCGATCCTGATAGTAGGCGTAGTTGGACGTATACTCAATGCAGTCGTAGTAAATACGCGCATTGCTGCAATACACCTCAACGCCGATTGTGCTGCCAGCTTCCGATGCAGTTCTGCCGCGGTAGCCGCTGATATACAATCCTCGCAGCAGCGCCGCCTGACAGTTGTAAATGCCGATAACCTTATACCCGGCCTCACGTGGATAAATGAAGGCATCACCCAGCGAATCCGAGAACAATTCCGCATCCATGCAGTTGCTCATCGTCACCGTGCCGTTGATCGTGACGCCGGCGGACAATTTGACTGTCAGCTTGGATCCCATAAAGCCCTTGATGACAACATCCTCCGCATAGATACCCGCCGGTACGGTGAGCGTGGTGTCCTGCAAAAGATACTTTGGCAGCGCGTCGAGGGATTGCTGGATGCCGCCCTTCCATTCGGCAGTGGCGGAGGGGAAGGACATAACAACGTGCGGCGCGGAGAAGCTTTCGGTGACGACTACGCGCTTGGCGGACAGGCCCTCGGGATCAAGGGACATGATTTCGCCGCCGTCATCCAGACCGCGGATCTGCAGATCGTTGGTGGCGATGTTGATTTCGCCGCCCACCATGTTGATGGCGTCCTCGGTCAATTCCATGTGGCTGTGGGTGCCGTCCAGCTTGCCGGCCAGCACCAGCACGGCGGCGTTGGAGGAAAGCTCAAGGCCTGCGCCAAAGTCGTCGGTTACCTTGCTGGTATCAACGGATTTATCGCTGAGCACGCCGCCGTCGATGGAATTGCTGTTTTGCGCCATGCTGTTGGCCAATTGGTTGAGCGCGCGCACGATGGAAAACTCCGAGCCGCCCACGATCAGCCGGTCGGTGC
>JAZQXQ010000246.1:0-3760 GCA_045632965.1 Clostridia bacterium | reverse complement strand
GTAAGCGGGGATGACAACTTCGCCGTTGCGCAGGGCGGGGCCGGAACCGGTGTCATTTTCGGTAGCGGTCAGGAAGCCCAGAGCATTGTACACGTAGGTACGAACGTCAGCGTTCTCATCGCAGGCAAACAGCGGGATGCCTTCGGGATGCTTCTCCTTGAAAGCATACAGCATGGCGGTGAACTCGTCAAGCGTGGTGGGAGCCTTTTCCAGGCCGATTTCCGCCAGCCATTCGGTATTCACGTACATGGCTTCGGCGTTGCCGTAAGCATGGGTATCCAGGCTGGAGTAAACGCGGGGCAGGGTGTACATAGCGCCGGTGGTGGTGGTGACAGCCTGCTTAACGTTGGCGTCCTGCATCTGCAGCGTGATGGAGGGGCAGATATCGGGATGGATGTACTCAGCCATGTTCAGCAGCTGGCCGTCCACATCGCCGTAGGTAACCATTTCGGTGGTGGTCAGGGCGTAGCCCAGCAGGATGTCGGGCAGTTCTTCGAGGAACACCAGCGCCTTGCGCTGAGAAAGAGCAGAGGCGGGAATGAATTCATATTCAAACTTGATGCCGGTGAACTTCTGCAGGAACTGGTAGATCCACATGGTTTCGATCTTGGAGGGCTCGGTTTTGGTGTCGGCATAAACGATACCAAGCTTCAGGGTGACTTCTTCGCCTTCCTTGACGATGGGCCAGTAGGAATCGGTGTTCATGTAGTCGGGGAGTTCTCTTTCGCCGGAGTAGGTGTAGGTGGGCAGCCAGCGATCGTGCGTCCAATCGCTCGGGATGTTGTTGGTGGTTTCAGCCATCGCGGTGCAGGAAAGCAGCATGGCCAGAACCATCAGAAGAGATACGAGCTTCTTCATGGGGTAGGTCTCCTTTACAAAATATTTTTCTAACATGCACACACAGCATGCTATGAACATAGTTCAAATGAAGAAATGATGGCGTGAAGGCGCTTTGCTCATGAAGAAATGAAAAGTTACTCTGCATTCCTTCATTTTTCATTGCTTCATTCCTTCATTGTGAAAGCGTCAGCCTTTCACCGAGCCCATCATCAGGCCCTTGGTAAAGTGCTTCTGCACGAAGGGATAGGCAATCAGCATGGGCGCAGACGCAATCCAGATGATGGCGTACTTCATGGCTTCGGACATCTTGGCCTGATACTGCAGCAGGGTGATTTCCTCCTGCGAGTAGCCCTCCGCCGCCAGATCGCCCAGCGCAACGCTCTGATTTTCAATCAGGATATTGCGCAGCACCAGCTGCAGCGGATACCAGTCGCTGTCCGTCACGTAGATCATGGCGGTGAAATAGCTGTTCCAGTGGCCCACGGCGTAGAACAGCGTCATAACCGCGAGGATGGGCGCGGCCAGCGGCAGCGCGATGGTGAAGAAGGTGCGCAGCGGGCCTGCGCCGTCGATGGAAGCGCTTTCGTACAGTTCGCCTGGGATGGAGTTATCAAAGTAGTTGCGCGTTACGATCATGTTGTAGATGCTGATACCGCCCAGGATGATCAGGGTGTAGGGCGTATTCATCAGACCGTAATTGCGGATGGTAATGAAAGTGGGGATCATGCCGCCGCCAAAGTACATGGGAATGAGGAAGTACCAACTGAAGAAATTATGGCCGGGCAGCTCCTTCTTGCTCATGAAGTAAGCGCAGGGCACGGTGAGGAAGAGATTCCATACGGTGCCAAAGAACGTGTAGTAGATGGAATTGCCGTAGGCGCGCCAGATTTCCCGCTTTTCAAAGGCGAATCTGTAGCCATCAATGCTGAAGCCCACCGGCCACAGCGTAACCTGCCCCTTGACGACAGCATCCGGATTGGAAAAAGACGCCATCAGGCAGAAGTACATCGGATAAATCAGAAGGAACATCAGCAGAATCAGGATGCTGCCGTTGACAATGCCGAAAATTTTATCCGCCCGGGAATACTTGATCTTGTTATTGACAGTTGCCATTGTTTTCTTCCTCCTTCCTTACAGAATGGAAATGCTGGAGACCTTCTTGGCGATCTTATTGACAGTCAGCAGCAGGATAATATTGACGATGTTGTTGAACAGGCCGATAGCGGAAGAATAAGAATACTGGCCGTTGACAATGCCCAGATCATACACATAGGTGGAAATGACCTGCGATACGTCCAGGTTAAGCGGGTTCTGCATGAGGAAGATCTTTTCGTAGCCGACGGAAAGTACGCTGCCGCAGCGCATAATCAGCATGATGATGATGGTGGGCAGGATGGTGGGAATATACACGTGCCAGTTGATCTGCAGGCGGTTGGCGCCGTCAATGCGGGCGGCCTCCACATGCTCGGGCGACACAGCGGACAGCGCGGACAGGAAGATGATGGCGTTCCAGCCCAGATTCTGCCAGATGCCGCTGCCCACAAACAGCCAGATGAAGTACTTTGGCATTTGCAAAAAGTCTATGCGTTCTCCGCCAAGGCCGGTAATCACGGTATTGACAACGCCCGTGGCGCGGGCGAACATCAACCGCACCAGCGCGACCACGACAACGGTGGAGATGAAGTGCGGCATGTAGGTGACCATCTGCACAGTACGCTTGAACTTGGCGTTCTGCACTTCGTTGATCATCAGCGCCAGCAGCACGGACATGGGGAAGGACAGCATGGACCACAAGCTGATGGTCAGCGTATTGCCCAGAAGCATCCAGAAACCGGGGTAATTGAAGAACTTGATAAAGTGCTTCAGGCCCACCCATTTACTGCCCGTAATGCCCTGCTTGGGACGGAAATTGCGGAAGGCAATCTGCACGCCGTACATGGGCATATAATTAAAAAGGAAAAGATAGATGAAGGCCGGCAAAACCAGAAGATACAGCGTCCAGTTTTCCTTGAATGTTTTCATTGCCCGACGGGCGTAAATTGACCCGCTCTTTTTCATCGAAACAGGCTCCTTTCGCGCTTGTATATGATTTATGATAAATCTATATTAAGTCGCAAAAACGACACAGACAAGTATCAAAACATGACAAAGCACCCCAAATCCGACATTTCCGGCAGGAATTTCCGGTTTCAGTTGCCCCTCCTCCCGCAGAGAAAATATGCTGCAAACACACAAAAAAGGCGAAGCGCTTTCGCGCTCCGCCTCGTTTTACGCAGGTATTACATTATTTGGCGTTGAAACGATCCAGGGCAGCCTGATATACATCGATGACATCCTGCAGGCCCATGGCGTCCAGTTCCTTGAGGTAGTTGTCCCATTCGGCTTCGATATCGGCTTCGCCGGTGATGAAGGCCGCGTGCATCTGCGTTACATACGCCTTGATGTCAGCCCAGGCGTCCACGTAGATGTCGTTTTCATCTTCGGTCAGCTGCAGCCACGCAGTGCGGGTGGTCATCACAGCATAGGGATAGAGGTTCTTCTGCACTTCGACGGCCTTGGGCTTGTAGGAGCCGTACTCGTTGTATTCAACGGAGATCAGGTCGCTTACGTACGGACCATTGAGGAAGTAGGTGCCGTCAAGGTAGTCGTTGCGGTTGGTATAGCCTTCGGGAATGAGCAGGTTGTAGCTGGACTTGTCTTCCGTTCTCCACTCCCAGTCACGGCCGTACTTGCCCAGCCAGAAGCAAGCGCCCCACAGGGTGCCTTCGTCGTCGATGGGGTTATCTTCGGTCGTATACAGAGAATCCAGGAAGGCGAGGATAGCGTCCAGATTTTCGCTCTCAGCGCCAACCAGGCTGCACCACCAGGAGTACTTATCCGGGACGAAGTAGCGCATTTCGCTCTGCCATTCGCTGGTCAG
>JAZQXQ010000245.1:0-8309 GCA_045632965.1 Clostridia bacterium | reverse complement strand
GGGTGCGGGCGTCGCCGCGGGCGTGCTTGAATACTCCTTGGCGTCGGAGGAGAAGAGCAGCTTCAGCGTCTGCGCGCCGGCAATGCCGTCGGCCTTGAGGTTGTGCTGCGCCTGGAAGGCAGATACAGCCGCCGCCGTCTTGGTGCCGAAATTGCCGTCGATGGTGTCGTTGAGATATTTAAGGTGCACAAGCCGCGCCTGCACAAGCGTCACGTTATTGCCCGAGGAGCCGATTTTCAGCGTCTCGTTCATATTGGGCGTAGGCGTGGCGGCGGGCTTGGGCGTAGCGGTGGCCCAGGAGGCCAGAGCGCTGCTCGAATACAGTTTCTGCTGCGTTTCAAGGCCGGCAATGCCATCCACGCCCAGGCCGTTCTTCTTCTGGAAGGCGCGCACGGCAAGGATATCATCGCTATTGTAGATGCCGTCGGGCTCGATGGTATAATAGCCAAGCTCCACCAGTCTCTCCTGCAGGCGGGAAACCACCAGGCCGCGCGTGCCGCTGCGGATGATGATGACGTTATCCTCCGTCACGGGCGCGGGGGTGGGGGTGACCACCTTGATGGTGGGCGTGGGCGTGGTCAGCTTATTGCCCAGCAATTGCTGCGTCTTGGCGCCGGCAATGCCGTCGGCCGTCAGCTTGTTGGCCTTCTGGAAGGCCTTGACGGCCTTGAGTGTATTCTGATCATACACGCCGGTGACGGAAGCCTTGTAATAGCCCAGGGTCTTGAGCGCTTCCTGCAGCTCGGTCACCTGATATCCCTTGTCGCCCGAGCGCATGGTCACGCCCGCAATGGGCGGCAGGGTCTTTACTTCGTATTTTTTGCCCTTGCTGTTGAGGGGCTTGTCTTCGTAAATGAGCTTCTGCAGTTCTGCCGTGGCCGTGCCCGTCTGCAGAATGCCGTTTTTGCTCTGGAAGGCTTTGACAGCCTTGACCGTGGCGGCGTCATAGCTGCCGGTAATCTTGCCGGTATAGAAGCCCAGTTCGCTGAGCGCTTCCTGGAGCGTGCTCACATGATCGCCTGCCGCACCCAGAGAAATGCCCTTGTACTTCTGCTGCGCGTCTTCATCGGTTTTCAGGCTGCTGCCGCCCAGATATTCCGCCGGCACATCCACATACTGCATCATCGCATAGCCGGCGTAGGATTTGCTCTTGCTCTGATACTGCACGTACACAAAATCGCCCTGGATTTTTTCCACCGTAACGGACGCGCCCTTGGGGATGGTGGTAAGGCGCGCGGAGGACGTGCTGGGGCCCTTGCGCAGATTGACGGAATCCAGCGTCAGCGTGACAAAGGGGAAGGTGGCCGGCGCCGCCGTTGCGCCCGAGCCGATCACATAAGGCGTGGGGGTGACGGTGGGCTTGGGCGTCGCGGTCGCCTTGGCGGAAAGTGCCTTGCCGCTGTACAAAAGCGCCTGCGTTTCCTGATCGGCGATGCCGGTGGATTTGAGGTTATTCTTTGTCTGGAATTTCTTGATGGCGCTGACCGTGCCCGAGCCGCAGTCGCCATCCACCTTGCCTGTATAATAGAAAAGATCCTTCAGCGCCTGCTGCAGCTTTTTGACCGCATCGCCCTCTTTGCCCTTGGAAATGGGGAAGCCCTCCACTTCGGGCAGGGTGGATACCGTCATGGATTTGCCCTTGCTGTTTTTCACTTTTTCTTCAAAGAGCTTTTGCTGGGTGGCGGCGTCGGCATAGCCCGAATCCTTCAGGCCGTTCTTTTTCTGAAAGGCCGCTACGGCCTCGGCAGTCTTCTTGCCGTATTCGCCGTCAGCAGAGCCCGAAAGGAAGCCCAGCTCCTTGAGCGCCTTCTGCAGCGCCTTGACAGCCGCGCCGGAAGACCCCTGACGCAGCGCGCCGTACATATCCGCCGCCTCCTGCGTGGGGGTGTTGCTTACGTCATTCTGGCCCTCCAGGGTGATGAAGCTCTTCATCGCAAAGCCCTGACGACCCTCATACTCCACAATATAAAACAGGCCGCTCTCGCCGGTGATATACACCGCATCGCCCTCGGGAATGACAGTCACCAGCGCGCTGCCGGTAGATGCGCGCTTGCGCATGTTAAGTTCCGCCGTCGTAAAACCGGCGCAGGGATACTGCGCCGCCACGGCAGCGGGAAAACAACTTAACAATACCAGCACGCTCAGCCACAGGGCCAAAGTGCGTTTCATCTGCGAAAAATGCATGTGCAGCCTCCTGAATACATACCTATACAGTGTTATTTTATGACAGATTCTTTACATTGTCAATAATTACACACGCATTTATGTAACAATTTCGTTAAAATTCCCATCAAAAACCCTTCCCGCTCGTTTCGCCGCAGCAAAACAACACCCTATCACAATCTATCCCCAAGCGGCAGTCCGGATGGCGAAGCCAGCCGGGTTTGCTTTAGCAAACTGAAAAAGGTGAGTAAAGTCATCGGGGCGAGCTTGCTCGCCTCTGTGATCTTTCTCACCTTTTTCAACCAACTGCCGCAACAAAGGAAACAGCCAACTTCCAACACAAACGCAGGTTCTTTGTTACTTTCTTGACTTAAGAAAGTAACGTCCCCTTCGTCCCCTCCGTCACTTTCCCAGTTCCTTATTACGCGCATCCGCCGCGCACACAGCCTGCATCACCGCGCCGCGGAAGCCCTTCTCCTCCAGCTTGCTCACGCCTGCGATGGTGCTGCCGCCGGGGGAGCACACATTGTCCTTCATTTTGCCGGGGTGCTCGCCGCCCTCCAATGCCAGCCTGGCCGTGCCCAGCAGCATCTGCTGCGCGTATTTGAGCGCCTTCGCGCGCGGCAGGCCGCACTGCACGCCGCCGTCCGCCAGCGCTTCGATAAACATCGCCGCAAAGGCCGGGCCGCAGCCCGCCACAGCGCTGGCCGCATCGATGAGATGCTCGTCAATTTCGTCAAACTCGCCGGCGTCCTGCATCAGCTTGAAAAACTCCGCCGCGGCCACCGTGGGGCAATGCGCGCCCAGGCAATAGGTAATCATGCCCGCGCCCACCGCACAGGGCGTGTTGGGCATAATGCGGATGACCGCCGCGCCGGGCAGCGCATTCTCAATGCGCTTTACTTCCACCCCCGCCGCCATGGAAACAAAAATCTGCCCCGGACGGCTGAGCGGACGCAGCTTTTCGCACAGCTCCATGATCTGATACGGCTTTACGCCCAGCACCACATAGCGGCTTTCCTGCATGAGAAAATCCAGCGACACCGCCAGCGCGCCCGTCTTTTCACACAGAGCGTTGACTTTTTCTTCATCAATATCATACAGCGCAATCTTCGCGCCGCCGCGGGCCGCCGCCTGCACCAGCGCGCCGCCCATATTGCCGCAGCCGATAAAACCCAGATCAAACATACAACCGCTCCTTTTCTAAAAAAAGCCCCGGGAAACCCGAGGCTTTGTAAATGAATTGCTTAAATCGTGCGTTCGCGTCCCATGAAGCACGCCGCCAGCGTGCCCGGGCCGCAGTGCGCGCCGATGACCGGGCCGATCATCTGGAAGCGGATACCGCCCAGTTCCGGCACCTTGCGGCGAATGAAATTCGCCAGCTGCTCGGCCTCTTCCAAAGCGTCGGCGTGCAGGAGAATCAGCTCCTGATCGGCCGCGTTTTCAATGTTCTCCGCCACGCGGTCAGCGATGGTGCGCAGCGCCTTTTTGCGGCCCTGCACCTTTTCGGCAGGATCGATCTTGCCGCCGCGGCCCTCGGTGAGGATAGGCTTGATATCCAGCAGCGAGCCCACAAACGCGCTGGTGGAAGAAATGCGGCCGCCGCGCTTCAAATACTTGAGATCATCCACCGTGAACCACGCCTGCGCGTGCAGACGATTGTCGCGGATCCACTGCTCAATTTCTTCCATCGTCGCGCCGTTTTCATATTCCTTCATCGCGCCCATCACCAGCAGCGCCATGGGGGCGGAGATGGTCAGCGTATCGCACACGATCATCTTGCGCTCGGGATACTTTTCCAGCAGCTCCTCGCGCGCGGCATAGATGTTGTTGATGGTAGAGGACATCTGCGAAGAGAAAGCAATGAAGAGCAGATCCTTTTCCTTGAGCACGGGCTCAAAGTATTCAAGATAGACCTCCTTGCTCAAAAGCGACGTGCTGGGCGTAGCACCGGCGCGCATCCTGTCAAAGAATTCCTTCTCCGTGCCCGCGCGGCCGTTATCGTCATAATACTCCACACCGTCAAGGATGTAGGGCATCTTGACCACCTGAATGTTCATTTCATCGGCAATGCTATACAGCAGATCGCTGTCACTATCCGTCATAATGACGTAATTTTGTTTCATATTCAATACCCTCCAGTCATGGATGATATCGTCATTATATTACATTTTGTTCATCTTCGCAAGCGTTTGGAAATTTCAGCCACAGAGTTGACGCATTTTTCTAATGAAAAGCAAGGTTCTTTCATATAAAGACGAGGCTGCTTCGTGTGATATGCTCCCGACCGGGTGGACAGGCAAAATAAAAAAATTTTTGGAGGATCAAATGAGCAAACGAAAGCTTTCATTCCTTGAACGCATCGCCGCCGTGCGCGAATATCTCGCCGGCGGCGCCACGCAGCGGGATTTCGCCAATCGCCTCGGCATCGGCGAAAGCACCTTCCGCGACTGGGTGGTCAAATACAGCACCGACGGCCCCGACGCCCTTGTCAACTCCCCGCAGCGGCGCTATCCCCCGGATATCAAAAAAGCCGCCGTCCTTGCGTATCTGCAAAAGGACGGCAGCCTCGCGGAGATATGTAAAAAATACAAAATCAAGGATCGGAAAACTCTGCGCTGCTGGCTCAGGGCGTATAATGGGGACGAACAAATCTCCGCTTTGGGAGAGAAAAGGAGTACGTCCGCCATGAGAAAAGGAAGATCCACCACGCTTCATGAGCGTATCAGCATCGTCTGCTATTGTCTTGAATCCTCCAGGGACTATATCGCAACCGCAGAAAAATTCTCCGTCAGCTACCAGCAGGTCTATTCCTGGGTCAAAAAATACGAGGCCTTGGGCGCTCAGGGGCTGGTGGATCGCCGCGGCAAAAGAAAGGATGCCGCACTGCTGAGCGACGAAGAACGGCTGCGCGCCGAAAACGAGCTGCTGCTTGCGCGCATCAAGCAGGCGGAACTGGAGAACATCGTGCTAAAAAAACTCGAGGAAGTGGAAAGGAGAGGATGCTGAGCGGCGTCAGACAGGAGCATGCCTATCAGGTTGTAAAGGAGCTGAGCGCACAAGGCTATACCGTATCCGCCGTGTGCCGCGTGCTGTCGCTGGGGAGATCCAGCTATTATCAGTGGCTCAACCGCCGCAAAAGCCGCCGGCAAGAGGAAAACGAGCGCATCCTGCAAACACTCTCCGCCATCTATCTCCGTCACGAAGGCACCTACGGCTACCGGCGGCTCGGCGATGAATACAACGCCCTGCACGGCACGCATTACAATGAAAAGCGATTTTACCGCCTGACGCAGCTGGCCGGACTGAAATCTATCATCCGCCGCAAGCGCCCTGCCTATCGCCGCAGCAAGCCCGAATTCACCGCCGAAAACCTGCTCAACCGCGAGTTTTCCGCCCTGCGCCCCAATGAAAAATGGCTGACCGACGTCACGGAGATGAAATACGGTCATGACAAAAAGCTGTACCTGAGCGCCATCATGGATCTCAAAAGCCGGGATATCGTCGCCTATGCCGTCAGCCGCGCCAACAATAACGATCTGGTGCTTTCAACCTTCGATTCCGCTTTTCGCCGCTACCCCGACGCCCGCCCGCTCCTGCACAGCGACCGCGGCTTTCAGTACACCAGCCACGCCTTCCGTGATCTGCTTTGCGACCGCGGCATGACGCACAGCATGTCGCGCGTGGGCAAGTGCATTGACAACGGCCCGATGGAGGGCTTCTGGGGAATTCTTAAATGCGAAATGTATCATCTGCGGCGATTCCGCAGCTATGACGAGCTCGCCGCGGCCATTGCGCGCTTTATTCATTATTATAATCACATCCGCCGTCAGCGCGCGCTATGCAGCCTGCCGCCGGCGGGTTTCCGGCAGCAGCTTGAGCGCGTTTCATAACAAAAAAGGGATTCTCACGCTGAGAATCCCCGGGGGTTTTTCATTATTTCATTTGTCCGCTTGACTGGCGGCGGTTCAGCAGCCTCGTCTGCACGCAAAGAAAAACGGACGCCCTTTGCAGAGCGTCCGCATTTTTATTGTGCTTTGCTTACACGGGCTTGGTGGGCTCGATGGAGACCACGATTTCAGCCGCGTCTTCGCAGGCAGCCAGAGCTTCGGGCTTCAGGGTGATGTCGGCCATTTCGCCGGGGGTGCAGATCATCTTCTTCTGGGAGAAAATGGCCTTGCCGTCCGCCTTCACCACGATGAAGTGGTTCTGGTACACGCGGTCGGAACGGAACATCACGGAAACGGGAGCATGCTCGGCGCCCTTTTCCAGCTTGATGGTGTGGGGCACGCAGCCGCGTACGCCAACGCCGTCCTTCACGGGCACATCACGGCCGGCATGCACAACGCCCTTAACGTAATCCGCCGCAGCCTTACCGGCCTTGAAGGACTCGTTGGACACGTGGTCAACCAGGTCATGCACGTGCAGCACGTTGCCGCAGGCGAACACGCCGGGGATGGAGGTCTGCAGACAATCGTCAACGATCGCACCGGAGGTGACGTTGCTCATTTCAACGCCGGCGCCGATGGTCAGCTCGTTTTCGGGCAGCAGGCCGACGGACAGCAGCAGGGTGTCGCAGTCAAACTGGATTTCGCTGCCGGGGATGGGACGACGGTTCTCGTCCACCTTGGCAACGGTCACGCCGGTGACGCGTTCCTTACCCTGGATGTCAACCACGGTGTGGCTGAGGTACAGGGGAATATTGTAGTCCTGCAGGCACTGCACGATGTTACGGTTGAGGCCGGAGGAGTAGGGCATCAGCTCTACGCAGGCCAGAACCTTGGCGCCCTGAAGGGTCATACGGCGGGCCATGATCAGGCCGATGTCGCCGGAGCCCAGGATGACGCACTTGCGGCCGGGCATGAAGCCTTCCAGGTTAACGAACTTCTGCGCGGTACCGGCGCTGTAAACGCCGGCGCAGCGGGTGCCGGGGGTGCCCAGCGCGCCGCGGGGACGCTCACGGCAGCCCATGGCGAGCACGACGGCCTTGGCCTTGAAGACCTGCAGGCCCCACTCGCGGGAGATGGCGGTAACGGTCTTGTCGGGAGCAACATTCAGCACGGTCACGCCGGTACGAACATCGATGCCCATTTCGGCGGCCTTGTCGATATCGCGCTGGGCGTATTCGGGGCCGGTGAGCTCTTCCTTGAAGCGATGCAGGCCGAAACCATTGTGGATGCACTGACGCAGGATGCCGCCGGCGTTGTCTTCACGCTCGAGGACGACCATGTTGTCAATGCCCGCTTCCTTAGCGGCGATGGCAGCAGCCAGGCCCGCAGGGCCGGCGCCGACAATCAGAATATCAACATTGATGAAGTTCTCAGTTTTCATCGGGGCGCGCCTCCTTTGCGATCTGCGTGAGCGTACCGACCAGCAGCTTGCTGTCGCCGCCGCACTTGGTGACTTCCAGCGGGCTCACGCCCAGTTCTTCGCACAGGATCTCCAGCACACGGGGGCTGCAGAAACCGCCCTGGCAGCGGCCCATGCCGGCGCGGGTGCGGCGCTTGACAGCATCGATGCTGCGGGCGCCCACGGGACGGCGGATCGCGGCGCGGATTTCGGCCTCGGTCACCTGCTCGCAACGGCAGACCAGAACGCCGTACTCAGGATCCTGCTCGTAAGCAGCCTGACGCTCTTCGTTGGTCATGTTGCGGAAGGACTTGGGAACGGGAGTGGGCTTGACCCAATCGGTCTTGAGCTCGGCCTTGAGGAAGGCGGCAACCTGATCGCCCAGTTCCTGACCGATGGCAGGAGCGGCGGACAGGCCGGGGCTTTCCACACCAACGGCCTCGAACGCGCCGGCGGGGGCGCCTTCCACTTCGCCGATGATGAAATCGCCGTTTTCTTCATGGGCACGGATGCCGGAGAAGGTGGTGATCAGGCTGCGGAGGTTGACGTTCTTCCAGGTGAGCTTCACCTTTTCCATGACAGTGTCAAGGCCCTTGCGGGTGGTGGCAACGTCGTAGCCGTTGTCAATGTCGTCCGCGGTGGGGCCCAGCAGGGTGTTGCCGTGGGTGGTGGGAGATACCAGAACGCCCTTGCCCATCTTGGTGGGGCACTGGAACATGGTCATGGTGAAGGGGATCTCCGCCATGTGGTCCAGCAGGTAGTATTCGCCGCGGCGGGCGATCATCTTCACCTTGCGG
>JAZQXQ010000244.1:0-13508 GCA_045632965.1 Clostridia bacterium | reverse complement strand
GTCCATGTGGCTCATGAGCAGGATGGGATTCTTGTCCGTTTTGCCCTTCCATTTGAGCAGCAGGTTGCCATCGATATCAATCTTTTCACAGACGGAAAACACACGGGGGAAGAGTTCTTCCAAAAGTGTGTGAAAGCGGCGGAATTTTTCCGCATCGCTGAGATCGGCATAGGAGATTGTCTCTACCTGCACCATTCTGGAAAGCTTTTCAGCATATTCCTTTTCGCGCGCAGGATCGGGATTGGGCTTGTAATCGGCCTTTTTTGTCGGCATCAGCAGCGTGCGCACGCAGGAGACTGCCAGCAATGCCAAGAGGAGCGCAATCAATGAAAGAAGAACATAAAGGATGATCATAGCGCATGCTCCTTCTTCTGCTGGTTTTTATGGATCAGATAGGCAATGCCGATGGCCATGGCGCCGCTGGGGATAATCAGGAAACTGACGCTGGAAATGACGGAGGGAACCAGCACGCACAGCAGCGTCATGGAAATCAGGGGCAGAACAGCGATCTTCATCCCGCCGCGGAAATAGCGATAGGCCATTGCGCCAAAAAGCGCGGCGATGACATTGTTGAAGGCAGGTGTGAGAACGGGGCTGGAGAGAATAGGCTGCAGCGGGATAATCAGCAATACGCCAATGGCAATAACGATTGTGGTGACAAGCGAGGAGGTGGCGATGGAAAGTGTTGAAACGATTTCGTTTTCAGGCGTGCCAACCTTTGCGCCGACCATTTCGCGCGCGTTGACCGTGCAGGGGATTTTCATATTGATGAGATTGCCTGTGATAAAAGCAAGATAGCTGCCGCCTGCACCCAGCATGGGCGTATAGATCAGAAATTCTACGATGCAGCTGGGGATATAAATGATGGCGATGGACATAAAGCCCATGGCGAAGGCTTTCATATCGGGCATGCTGCCGACGAAAAGCCCCATGGCAAAGGGCGAAAGCAGGAGCATGGCCAGAATAATTAGCACGCTGATGCGGCCGATCAGATGGGTGTTGTTATTATACTGTTCAAAGTAGGCGTTCTTTTTCTGGGTATCCATTTTTTCAGCCTCCTTTACGCGATCAGGCCGACAAGGACGGCCACGGCCATGGAAATGAGCATGCTGCCGGCCATGGAGAAATTATCCAGCCAGGCAAGCTTTTTCTTTTCGACAAAATGAAGGAATACAGCCATGGCGGCAGCGGAAACGGCCATGACAACCAATGGCATGTAATCATGCGCCGGCAATGAAACAAAGCCGCCGATATAGCTGCCGATGTAGGCGGAAATCAGGCCGATGAACATGGCCTTCATGGCCAGATCGCCAAATCCGCCGCCGCTTTTGCCGCTGGGAGAAGGACGCTGCAGCCGGCTGCAATAACGCTTGCCGAAAAGCACCATGCAGATCATGCCCCAGATGATGCCAATCGTCATCAAAAGCGCGATGGTGACATATGCCGTGGCGGTCATTTCGGTGGCGTTGAGTCCCGTCATGCCGATGTTGCGTGCGGCGATATCCGCTACGCTGGCTTCATAATGCAGCGCGCCGATGACGCTGAGCCGCAGCCAGGGCAGCGGTGTGCCAAGTGTGCCGGACAAAGCAATAACGCCCAGCAGAATGGAAATGCTGGGGATGAGCGTAAAGGTGGCGCTTGACGTAATGGCGCGGCGAAGCTTTGCTTTATCCATGCCGATGGCAATGCCTGCGCGCCAGGCGCGGATCATGAACAGGATGCTGATGGCCATGACGGCAAGAATAATGACGCCGCTGACCAGATAAAGACCGGGGACGTTCAGTTGACTGATGCTGAATTCCATAGGGCGCTATCCTTTCGGAATGGTATTTTTTTCAATATACCACAGATGGCGACCGGATGCAATTAAAGAGACAAAAAACAAACAGCAGGAGCGAATCCTGCTGTCTGCGGCTATATGATTTTACTTTGCGAATGCGTCTGCAATCAGCTGCTTGTAGAAGATAACGCCCTTTTCCAGCTGATCGATATCGATGTATTCATCCACAATGTGTGCCTGCGCCATGCTGCCGGGACCGCAGATGACGGCGGGAATGCTTTTGGCCAACAGGAAGCACTGTTCACACGTGGCGCCGAAATCGCGGGCTTTTCCGCTCTTTTCGAGAGAAGCATTGTTGATTTCGACCACTTTTTCCGTCCAGGGATGATCGGTGGGAAGTTCGCCCGGGAATACATCCAGGACTTTGGTGAGAGAATAATCAAACTCCGGATCATTTTCTTTGAGCGGATCAAGATATTTCCGCACAAGCTTTTCCATATCGGCGTAGGTATCGCCGGGGAAGGGGCGGATATCCAGCAGGAAGGAACAGAAGGAAGGAATCACGTTTTCCTTTTCGCCGCCTTCGATCATGGTGGCGGTCAGTGTGCGGCGGGGGAGCAGCGGATGCTCTTTCAGACCCAGTTCCTCATTGGCTTTACGCAGGGCGATGATGGCATCGGCTGCTTTTTCAATGCTGTTGATGCCGGCCTTGGGCGTGGAAGCGTGCGCGCCTTTGCCATGGAGATTAACGCGGATACGGATAAGTCCCTTGTGCGTGACGCATACTTCAAGCAGCGTGGGTTCGCCGATGACGGCGCCGAGATATTGGTCATGATCTTCCTGAAGGAGTTTGTTGATGCCGATCGTTCCCAATTCCTCGTCGGCGTCAAAGGCCAGCTTAACGCGGCCGGGGAGCTCTTTTGTGTTTTCTATGTGCCATTTCATCGCGGCCATCATGGCGGCGATGGGGCCTTTCATATCGGCAGTGCCGCGGCCGTAAAATTTGCCGTCGCGCTCGGTCATGATAAAAGGATCGCTCGTCCAATTGCCAACAGCCGGAACGACGTCGAGATGACCGTTGAGCAGCAGCGCCTTTTCGCCCTTACCGGCTTCGCCGATCACATTGGCGCGCTGGGGAATGATGGGCTGCACGAAAGCGTTCAGCCCCATTTTCTGCATTTCATCGCAAAGCAGCTGCGCCAGCGCTTCTTCCTTACCGTCAGGGTTGGTGGTATTGCAGGAAATCATGCGGGAAAGCAGCTCTTTGCAGTAGTCAAAATAAGCTTTCATAGCGGATTCTCCTTGGTGATACATATTTTATTTATCATAATACCAAGAGGGCATTTGGTGCAAGAGGCAATTTTTAATCTGCATGATTGCAGAAAATTCATTGACGCAGACGATTGATGTGTGTATAATACGTAAGTAATATCATTTCATTCGGTTTGAATGAAGGAGGCATTTTTATATGCGAACTACCGGCGTAACTTCCCGCGGTATTGTTGCTCCTGTCTTCCAGCAGGGCGATGACCTGGTGAAAGCGGTTACCCAGAGCATTTGCAATGCAGCCGCGAACGAGGGCTTTGCACTGCATGATCGTGATATTGTTGCTGTGACGGAGGCTGTTGTCGGCCGCACGCAGGGCAATTATGCGACCTGCGAACAGATTGCCAAGGATATCCGCAATAAGCTGGGCGAAGGCCCCATCGGTATTGTATTTCCCATCCTGAGCCGCAATCGTTTCAGCATTCTGCTGCGCGCGATGTGCATGGCTTCTCCCGAGGGCGTTTTCATTCAGCTCAGCTTCCCCTCTGACGAAGTGGGCAATGCGCTGATTTCCTGGGATCTGATGGACGAAAAGGATGTTGATCCCTATCGTGATCAGTTTACCTATGAAGAATTCCGCAAGGTATTTGGTAACGAGACCGTCCATCCCTTCACGGGCATGGATTATATCGAATACTACCGTTCCTTTGCTCCCAATGTGCAGGTGGTGTTTGCCAACGATCCGCGCTATATTCTCAACTTTACCAACAAGGTAATCACCTGTGATATTCATACCCGCTCCCGCTCCAAGCGCCTGCTCAAGGCCAAGGGTGCCACGGTGCTGGGCATGGATGATATCCTCAACGAATCCGTTGACGGCAGCGGTTACAACCCGCAGTACGGCATCCTGGGCAGCAACAAGGCGACGGAAAACAAGGTAAAGCTCTTCCCGCGCGACTGCGATGTGTTTGTGGAAGAACTGCAGGCTTCTTTGCTCAAAGCCACCGGCAAGCACATGGAAGTAATGGTATACGGCGACGGCTGCTTCAAGGATCCCGTCGGCGGCATCTGGGAACTGGCTGACCCTATTGTTTCTCCAGCTTATACCTCCGGCTTGCAGGGTACGCCCAATGAGCTGAAGATGAAGTACTTCGCTGACAATGATCTTAAGAACCTGACCGGCGAGGAACTGGCCAAGGCCATGAAGGAAAAGATCCGTGAGAAGGATGCCGACCTGAAGGGCAACATGGCTTCTCAGGGCACGACGCCCCGTCGCTTTACCGATTTGCTGGGCAGCCTGTGCGATCTGACCAGCGGCAGCGGTGACCGCGGCACGCCCGTGGTTCTGGTGCAGGGCTACTTCACCAACTTTGCTTCCGAAGACTAAAATACAGTCCCAAAGACCGTTTGCTTAAGGCAGACGGTCTTTTTATTTGTAAACATTGTGAATTTTTCTTCATTATAATAGAAAACACTTGATTTTTATTTTCAGGCGTGATATTACTTAAAGAGAATCGATTTCGATTGCTTATTACCAATTTTTACCAACGAGGAGAAAATATGCAGATCAACTGGTATCCGGGACACATGGCAAAGGCCAAACGCCTTTTGCAGGATCAGGTTTCGCGCGTGGATGCGGTGATTGAATTGTGCGATGCGCGCCTGCCCTATTCCAGCCGCAATCCGGATTTGAATTATATGACAAAAAACAAGGCGAGGGTTCTGCTGATGAACAAGGCGGACCTGGCCGATCCCAAAGTGACGCAGCAGTGGCTGAACTATTTTAAAGCCCAGGGCCTGCAGTGCGCTGCTGTTACAGCAGAGCGTAATGCCAAGGAAGTGCTGCGCATCATTGAAAACCTGACGCGCCAGAAGGTGGAGCGGGCTGAAGCGCGCGGCGTGCGCAAGACCATCCGTGTCATGGTGGTTGGCGTACCCAATGTGGGCAAGAGCACGCTGATCAACCGTCTGCATGGCGGCGCTATTGCCAAGGTGGGCGACCGTCCAGGCGTGACGCGCGCAAATCAGTGGGTGCGCGTAGGGGACTATCTGGAATTACTGGATACTCCCGGCATGCTCTGGCCGCGTCTTGATGATCCGATTGCGGCAAAGCGCCTGGCCTATATCTCTGCAATCAAGGATGAAATTCTGGATACCTATGCGCTGTCGGTATCGCTGCTGGAAGATCTGATTGTGATGTCGCCTGAATGCGTACAGAAGCGCTACAAGCTGACGGATCTTTCTTTGCGCGGCCTTGAATTGATGGAAGCCGTATGCCGCGGACGCGGATTTTTGCTGCGCGGCGGTGAACTGGATATTGACCGTGCGTGTGCGGTGGTACTGGATGAATACCGTGACGGAAAATTGGGCCGCGTGACGCTTGAATCGCCTGCTGCACTGAAAAAACCCAAGATTGAAGAAGTAAAACCGGAGGAAAGCAATGGCACGGACGGACAGGCTTGAAAGACAATTGCAGCTGATCGAGCATGATAAAGCATACTGGAATGCCTGCGAACGCGTAGCCGGTATGGACGAGGCCGGACGCGGCCCTTTGGCCGGCAATGTGGTGACGGCCTGCGTGATCATGCCGCCGGACTGTTTTGTTGATTGGGTGGACGACTCCAAAAAGCTCTCTGCTGTGCGCCGAGATAAAGTGTACGAGGAGATCATGAAAACGGCGCTGTATGTGGGCGTGGGACGTGCGGATCCGCAGGAGATTGACCGCATCAATATTCTGCAGGCGACGATGAACGCCATGCGCCGTGCGGCGGCAGACGCCAAAGCGAATATCTATCTGATCGACGCGGTGAAAAATCTCGGTCTTGATGCGCCTGAGATTCCGATCATTCACGGCGACGCGGTATCATATTCCATCGCGGCGGCAAGTATTGTAGCCAAAGTGACTCGTGACCGGGAACTGGAAGAACTGGATAAACTGTATCCCGAATACGGTTTTGCCAAGCATAAGGGCTACGGCACGCCGCAGCATATCGCGGCGATCCGGGAATTTGGCCCCTGTCCGGCGCACAGAATGACTTTTATCGGTAAATTCCTGTGAATATCTATCAGATTGGTTTGTTTTACGAACTACGCGCTGCACGTTATGTGAAAAAGCGCGGATATCGGATTCTGGCCAAACGATTCAGGGCGTTGGACGGAGAAATCGATCTGATATGCCGCGACGGCGATGTGATCGTATTTCTGGAGGTAAAGGCGCGTCCCAATGCCCGCATGGGTAAAGGGATAGAGGCTGTTAATGCCGATAAGCGCCGCCGCTTGCGTGCCGCTGCCGGCGTGTATCTCAAACGCAGCAAATTGCTGGACGCTCCCTGCCGTTTCGATATTATCGAATTCTCCCGCGCAGGGGCTGTATACATGGAAAATGCTTTTTAAGCGGATGCTATGGGCGAAGGAGAGCCTATGAATAAAAAACGTTTATTTCTGTTTGCGGGCATTGCCTGCGCGGTTGTGATCCTGGCGGGCATTCTTTTCGGTCGCTCTGACAGCGGCAAGCCTGCCGGCATTGAATTGCTTGAAAACGGCGATTTTTCGCTTGTTGACGGTAATGGTCAGGCTGACGGCTGGTATGCGGATGCTTATATTTACACGCCCGGATATACGGACTACACCGTGGGAAACGGCGTAGCAACGATTGTCAACCACGAACTGAACGACGCCCGCTTTGCCCAAAGGGTGGATGTGGAGCCGGATTCCCTTTATTGCTTCAGCGGCTATGTGCGCGCTGATGCGACCGAGGGCCTTGGCGCCAATCTTTCCATCGAGGGCATTTACGTATTTTCTGACAGCTATTATGACACGGGCGACGAATGGCAGGAAGTGCGTCTGTACGGCCGCACGGGCGAGCAGCAGACGAGCGTGACTGTGTATGCGCGTCTTGGCGGATACAGCGGCGAAGCAATTGGCAGTGCTTCGTTCCGCGATCTGTCGCTCAAAAAGGTTGATGACGTGCCGGTCGGCTATACGGCGCAGAATTGGTATCAGGCCGCGGCGTCGTATGTGGATTATGAGGATGAGAACGGGCGCTCTGCCTGGCCGGTATTGCTTTTGATTGGGGCGGCGTATGCGGCTGTATGCATGCTGCTTTCGCGCCATGCGCTGACGGATGATAAAAACAAGCTGCGCGACAGCGGCTTGCATCCTGCGCTGAAGGTTGCTTTCATGCTGCTGGTAGCTTTTGCGGCGCGCATTGTTATTGCCATGCTCGTGCCTGGCTATGATGTGGATGTGGGCTGCTTTACGGCCTGGGCCAATATGATGGCAAGCAGCGGCGCGGCGGATTTCTATTCGTCCGGAGCTTTCTGCGATTATCCTCCGGGGTATATTCTGG
The DNA here is from genome assembly GCA_045632965.1 of Clostridia bacterium. Classification (GTDB taxonomy): domain Bacteria; phylum Bacillota; class Clostridia; order Christensenellales; family Aristaeellaceae; genus SFMI01. The sequence goes on along the minus strand of JAZQXQ010000244.1, from coordinate 6,114 downwards.
TGCTGGGGTTCATCGGTGAATTCGGCAAGCTGCTTGGCACCGGCGCGACGGAAATGATGATCAAGCTGCCTTCGATTTTCTGCGATGTGACGGCTGCTGCGCTTTTGTATGCTTTTGCACGCAAGCGCATCAGCGAAAAAGCCGCCTTTACGATTTCCGCGCTGTATGCTTTTAATCCGCTTACTTTTATTGCCGGTGCTGCCTGGGGACAGGCGGACAGCGTGATGGCGCTTTTGATTCTGTTGGTAGTGATGCTGGCGGTCGAAAACCGCTGGGCTGCGGCGCTGCCGGTATATATGCTGTCGGTGCTGATGAAGCCGCAGGCGCTGATGTTCGGTCCGCTGGGATTGCTTGCGCTTGTTGCGCTGTTGATTAAGAAACACGATAAAAAGCTGATTCGCGATACGCTGATCGGCCTTGGTCTTGCCGTTGTTGTGGGTCTTGCAATCGTTGTGTCTTTCTCTGCCAAGCAGGAAAGCCCCTTGTGGATTGTGGAACTGTATGCCAATACCATGGGCTATTACGACAGCGCGACGGTGAACGCCTGTAATTTGTATTTCCTCTTTGGCAAGAACTGGGTGCGCGTGGACAACGGAATCGAATGGTATATCCGTTTGTCTGTGATGGCGCTGCTGACGATCGGCGCCGCCGTGGTGTTTGCGCGGAACAAACAGCTGCTGAAGGATAAGCGGCGCATGATTTGCCTTGCTGCACTGCTTCTGTTTGCTGTTGTGCTGGTATGCGTGCCCATGCAGTATGATATCTTTGGCAAGTGCGTGATTGTCTTTGCCGTGCTTGCGGCTGCGCTGCTGTATCTGGACGGCAGCGATGTGCGCCATCTGCCGCTGGCGGGCGCGGTGCTGCTGCTCATGCTGTGCAATTTCGGCGTGATGATGCACGAGCGTTATCTGTTTGCGGCGGTGCTGCTGCTTTCGCTCAGCTGCATCATTGAACGGGACAAACGCGTATATCTGCTGTTTGCGTTGGTAACGGCCGGCGTATTTGTCAATGTCGGTCTGGTGCTTGACCGCGGTGTGCGCATCGGCGGCGTGGAAGGTCATTTGCATGCGCCGGCTTTCGGGATCGAAAGCGACAGCGCCTTGATCGAATATGCACTGTCCGCATTCAATTGCGCTTTGACGGTGTACGGCGTGTATGCTGCGACGATGATCTGCTGCGCGAAAAAGACGCTTGCCTGCGCTGCGGGTGAACATACGGAGGATAGCGCTGCTGCTTCCTTTAACAGAGCGAAGGATTCGCTTGAAAAAGCCGCGCCGCTGCCCAAGATGAAACGGCTTGACTACCTGCTGATGCTCTCTGTCACGGTCATTTATGCGGCGGTTGCCTTTACCAATCTGGGTTCCACCGTGTCTCCGCAGACAAAATGGCAATCCAAGACGTCGGATGAAACGATCGTGCTGGATCTTGGGCAGGTGCGCACGATGAATATGCTGTATTTCGGCGGCATTCATCAGGTGGACAGCGATTTCTATGTACAGGTCAGTGAGGACGGTATCAACTGGAGCGAGGGAACATGGGCTGAAATGAGCGTAGGCAACTGCTTTAAGTGGCAGTACCTCTGCGATGTGACGGTGTATGCCGACGGCACGTCCAAGTATACCAGTACGCCCCTTGAAATGACCGGCCGCTATGTGATGATCACATCGCGCAATATTGCCACGACACTGTATGAAGTGATTCTGCGCGATTCCGACACGCAGGAAATCTTTGAAAGCACGGTGATTGAAGGCAACGGCGAAGCGCTGATTGACGAACAGAATACTTTCACCGGTGAACCCGGCTGGTATAACAGCACTTACTTTGATGAAATTTATCATGCCCGCACGGGGTATGAGCATTATCTGGCCATGCAGGGGGATTATACCTATCATCCCTACGAAACCTCGCATCCTCCGCTTGGCAAGGTGCTGATGGCGCTGTCCATTTCGATCTTTGGCATGACTCCCTTTGGCTGGCGTTTTGCCGGCGCGCTGGCAGGCGTGCTGATGCTGCCCGGAATGTATCTGCTGGGTAAGTGGCTGACGAAGCGCAGAATCGGCGCTTTCATGGCCATGTTCCTGATGGCAGTTGACCTGATGCATTTCACGCAGACGCGCATTGCTACGATTGACAGCTTTGTTGTGCTGTTTATCATCTGGTCGTATGCTTTTATGATCTATTACATCCGTATGGATTACTGGCATACGAAGCTGTGGAAAACGCTGGTTCCTTTGGCGCTGTCTGGTCTGTTTATGGGACTTTCCGTGGCGAGCAAGTGGACGGGCTGTTACGCAGGCGTTGGCCTTGCTGTGCTCTTCTTCTGGAGTGTGTGGCGCAGATTCCGGGAATACCGCTATGCTCATAATACGCTTGCGCTGTATCGGAAGGACGAAAGAACTGCAGACGGCGATAAAAAGCTGCTGGCAAAGCTGGATCGTCAAGGTCTGCTGCCTTTGAATGAAGGCAAGGAACTGATGTATATTGACCGCTGCGGCGTCAGCCGTCCGCTGATTACGCTGGCAGGCTGTCTTGTGTTCTTTATTGCTGTGCCGCTGCTGATCTACTATGCTTCGTATATTCCGTATTTCCTGCCCACGGGCGGCATCTCGGTGTATCGCGTTATTCAGGCGGCTGTTGGCGATTACTTCCGCACGGGCGTGACGGGCGGCATGCTGGGCTACCACGGAACCCCTGGTCTTGGTATGGATCATCCGTTCTATTCTCCGTGGTATGAGTGGCCGGTGATCGGCAAGCCCATGTGGTATTATTCGAGCACCTATCATCCCGACGGCATGACAGAAACGATTGTGGCGCTGGGTAATCCGCTTGTATGGTGGGGTGGCCTGGCGGCGCTGATTGTCATGCTGATGATCTGGTGCAAGCGGCATCTGTCGCGCAACGGCATTGAAATGCACAATCGCACCAATGATATGCGTCCGGCGATGCTGATCATCAGTTTCGCCGCGCAGTATCTTCCCTGGGTGCTTGTTCCGCGCGGAACGTACATTTATCACTACTTTACGTCGGTGCCGTTCATCATCCTGTGCATTGTGATGTGCTTTGAGTATTTGTTTGAGCAATCGAAGCATGCCGTGATGAAGAAAATTGTCTGGGGTATTATCGCTGCATTCTGCGTAGCTGCGCTTGTATTGTTCGTTGCGTTCTATCCTTACGCCAGCGGCATGATGACGGATATGCGCTGGCTGCGGGCAATGCAGTGGTTCTCAGGCTGGATTTATTACTAAGGAAGGTGTGAACAGCATGCTGGCACGTACGCGCTGCTTTGCGCTGCAGGGAATTGAAGGTGTACCCGTCACGGTGGAAGCATTTGTGAGCGGCGGACAGGCGATTTTCTCCATGGTAGGATTGCCGGATGCCGCTGTCCGGGAAAGCCGTGAGCGTGTGTTTGCCGCGCTGAAAAACAATGGTTTTTCCACACCTACAGGTCACGTGACGGTGAATCTGTCGCCTGCCGATCTTAAAAAAGAAGGCGCAGCCTTTGATTTGCCGATCGCTGTTGCGATTGCTATCGCTACGAGACAAGTGCGTCCGATGGATACCAGCGGTATCCTGATGATGGGCGAACTGGCGCTGGACGGCAGGATGGTGCCTGTGCGCGGCGCGCTGTCGATGGTGATTGCGGCGCACGAACAGGGCATGCGCGAGGTGATTCTTCCGGCGGAGAATGCGGCTGAGGTGCAGGCAGTGCAAGGCATGCTGGTGTATCCGGCGCATACGCTGTATGAAGCGATCATGCATTTGAGCGGCGCGGCGCCGCTGCTTGCACAGGAGCAGAAAAGCTATCAGGAATGCCGTGATGAAAGGCAGATCAGCTGTGATCTGAGCAGCGTGCGCGGCCAGGCAGGCGCAAGGCGCGCTCTGGAAGTGGCGGCAGCCGGCGGTCATAATCTGCTGATGGTTGGCGTTCCCGGCAGCGGCAAGACCATGCTGGCGCGCTGTCTTCCGGGCATACTGCCGCAAATGACGCTGGAAGAGGCATTTGAGACCACGCGCATTCATTCGGTGGCCGGCATGCTGCCGCCGGGAAGCGGATTGATGACAGAGCGGCCTTTCCGCACGCCGCATCATTCGGCTTCGATGCCGTCTTTGATCGGCGGCGGCGCCAATGCTGCGCCAGGCGAAATATCGCTGGCGCACAACGGCGTATTGTTTCTGGATGAATTGCCCGAATACACGCGCACGGCGCTGGAAGCGCTGCGTCAGCCGCTGGAAGACGGCGTATGCACGGTAACGCGCGTCCGGGCGCATACACAGTATCTGTCGCGCTGCATGCTGGTTGCCAGCATGAACCCGTGTCCCTGCGGATATTACGGAAGTGCGGTGCGTCAATGCCGCTGCGGCTCGCATGAGATCAAAAGGTATCTTGACCGCGTATCTGGTCCGCTGCTTGATCGCATTGATCTGCATATTGAAGTGGATGCTGTGCCGCTGGATGAGATTACCGACAGCAAAAAGGGTGAAGATTCCGCAACGGTTCGTGCGCGCGTTGAAAAAGCGCGCGGTTTGCAGACGGTTCGCTTCAAGAAAGCCGGCATTACCTGCAATGCCCAGATGAACAATAAGCATATTGAAGAACTGGCGAATGTCTCTTCTCAGGCGAATGCTGTGCTTGCGAAAGCGATGGAGAAATATTCGCTGAGCATGCGCGGATATATGCGTTTGATCAAAGTGGCGCGAACGATTGCCGATCTGCGCGGCGAAGAGGCAATTACGCCTGCTTCCATGGCGGAAGCCATACAGTATCGCACGCTGGATGCGAAGTATTGGAGCCGATAAATGTACGAAAGATTTTCGCGTGAAATACTTTGCCGCGCCTGGCTGCAAAATGCCGAAGGACTATCCTGGCGCGCACAGGAAGCCATGCTTTCGTACTTTGGCAGCGCTGAGATGATCTTTGATCTGCTGGGCGGCACGATGCTGGCGATGGCGGGTGAAAAGGCATATAAAGCGCTGGTGGAAAGCAAGAATCAGGGCCTTGAAAAGATACAGGAAAAGCTGCTGAAAAGCGGCGCGGAGCTTGTTGTCCGCGGGCAGCAGGGATATCCTTATCTGCTGGAGCAGATTGCCGATCCGCCGCATGCGCTGTTTGTACGCGGCACGACGGGCGATGACGAAAAGAGCATTGCGATTGTCGGGTCTCGGCGCGAGACACGATACGGACGCACGCAGGCATATAACATTGCTAAAGAGCTTGCTGCGCACGGCGTTACGATTGTCAGCGGGCTGGCACGCGGTATTGATACAGCTGCCCATGAAGGCGCGCTGGCTGCTGGTGGAAGAACGGTGGCGGTGCTTGGAAACGGCATTGACAGCGTGTACCCGCCGGAAAACAGCGAATTGGCGAAGCGCATCGTGGATAACTGCGGCGCGATTATCAGCGAATTTCCCTTTGGCGCTGCGCCGCTTGCACATCATTTTCCGATCAGAAACCGCATCATCAGCGGTATCAGCGCGGCGACGCTGCTTGTGGAAGGCCATGCGCGCAGCGGTACCATGATTACAGCGGGATATGCTGCCGAGCAGGGAAGAGAAGTGTTTGCGCTTCCCGGTATGGTGGATGCGCCCGGCAGCGCAGCCCCCTTGCGTTTACTCAGAGAAGGTGCTAATATATGCACTTGTGCAAGGGATATTCTGGAAGACATGCGCTGGGCCGAAGAGAAACAGACGGCGTCAAGTATACCGGCTGAGGAAAACAAATCTCAGCTGACGGACGTGCAGAAGCTGATCGCTGAGCAACTTTCTCAGGAACAGAAGTATTTTGAGGAGCTGATCAGCCTGACCGGCCTTGCACCGGATATATTAACCGGCGAACTTGCCATGCTTGAGCTTGATGGCGTGATTGAATCCCGCGCCGGACGCGCTTATGCATTGCTTACCAAATAAATCATTTACATCAAATTTCGGAGGGTGTTCATTATGGCTGCAACGAAACTCGTAATCGTGGAATCTCCTGCAAAGGCGCGCACGATTGCCAAATTCCTGGGAAAGGGCTATAAAGTGGAAGCTTCGCAGGGCCATGTTCGCGATCTGCCCAAATCGCAGCTTGGCGTTGACGTGGAAAACGACTATGCTGTTAAATACATTACCATTCAT
>JAZQXQ010000243.1:0-6940 GCA_045632965.1 Clostridia bacterium | reverse complement strand
ATGATTGCCGATGCGCAGGCCTTGACGGATAACTTTGATAATCCTAATAAGGTGCGAAAGAATATCATGGAGGTTGCGCTGGATTATCTGGCGATAGGGCTTGATCCTGTGAAGTCCACGATCTTTATTCAGTCGCAGATTGCCGAACTGACGGAGCTTATGTTTTATTACATGAATCTGGTCACGGTATCGCGCTTGCAGAGAAATCCCACGGTGAAAAGTGAAATTCAGATGCGCAATTTTGAAAGCAGTATTCCGGTGGGATTTATGTGCTATCCCATCAGCCAGGCGGCGGATATCACGGCATTCAAGGCTGATTGCGTGCCTGTGGGCGAAGATCAGCTGCCGATGATTGAGCAGACGCGCGAAATTGTGCGCAAATTCAATGCCATTTACGACGAAGTGCTTGTGGAGCCGGAGGCGCTGCTGGCAGAGAGCGCATCGGCAATGCGTCTGCCCGGTACGGACGGCAAGGCCAAAATGAGCAAGTCGCTTGGTAACTGCATTTATCTGGCGGATGATGAAAAGACGGTGCGCGAAAAGGTGATGAGCATGTATACCGACCCTGAGCACCTGAAAGTGTCCGATCCCGGGCATGTGGAGGGGAATACGGTATTTACATATCTGGATGCTTTCTGCAATGCGGAGCATCTGGCGGCGTTCCTGCCGGAATATGAGAACCTGGATGCCGTGAAGGCGCACTACCGGCGCGGCGGACTTGGCGATGTGAAAATCAAAAAGTTCCTGAACAGCGTTCTGCAGGAGGAGCTTAATCCCATCAGGACGCGCCGGGCAGAATATGAAAAAGACATGGCGGCAATTTACGACATGCTGAAGAAAGGCAGCGACCAGGCGCGCGAAACGGCGGCGAGGACGCTAAGCGACGTAAAACGTGCCATGCGGATTGATTATTTTGATAATCAGGCGCTTTTGCGCGAGCATTTGCAAGGGTGATTGCGCATTTCTTGCTGATGATATATAATGGATACCATGAAGGGGTGATCATATGGATGCGCGAAAACTGCTGGAAACACTTGCAATTGCCGAGCGGCTGAAGGACACAACAAGGCATTGTTATACGGCAAAAGGCCGGCATGAAAGCGTGGCCGAGCATAGCTGGATGATGACGCTGATGGCGTTCTTTGTGCGCGATGAATTTCCGGATGTTGATATGGACAAAGTGATGCGCATGTGCGTGATTCATGACCTTGGTGAATGCTTCACGGGGGATATTCCATCGTTTGAAAAGAGTGCGGATAACGAGGCGACGGAGGAAAAGCTGCTGTACGCGTGGGTTGATTCGCTGCCTGCACCCTACGGAGAAGAAATGCGCGCACTCTATGACGAAATGAAAGAACGGAAAACGCCGGAAGCGAAAGTATATAAGGCAATTGACGCGCTGGAAGCGGTGATTCAGCACAATATTTCGGATTTGTCCACCTGGATTCCCAGAGAGTATGATCTGAATTTGACTTACGGCGACGATAAAGTGGCCTTTTCGGAATATTTGACAGAGCTGCGGGCGGAAATCCGCAAGGATACGCTTGAAAAGATCGGCAAATGAATAACTCCCTCCGCTGTTTGGCGGAGGGAGCTGTTTTTTACAGGATGGTGATGTCCCGCGGCGCGGCGTTGAGTGTTTCACAGCCGTTTAACGTAACGACAACCAAATCCTCTACACGTACGCCGAACTTGCCGGGCAGGTAGATGCCGGGCTCGACGGAGAAGATCATGCCGGGCTTGGCGATGACTTCGCTGGTCATGCTGACATCGGGGAATTCGTGCACTTCAAGGCCGATGCCGTGGCCGGTGCGGTGGATGAACTGCGGGCCGTAGCCGCCGTCTTCAATGACCTTGCGAGCGGCACGGTCAATCTCTTTGAGCGGGATGCCGGGGCGTACGGCGGCACGGCCGGCGGCATTGGCGGCGCAGACGAGGTCATACACGCGCTTTTGCTCATCGGTTGGCTGGCCCATGAAAACGGTGCGCGTCATATCGCTGCAGTAGCTTTCAAAGGTGAGGCCGACGTCAAGAATGATGGAATCGCCCTGGTGCAAAACGGAATTGTCCGTATCGTGATGGGGCTCGGCGCAGTTGGCGCCAAAGCAGATCAGCGGAGGGAAGCTGGGGGCGGAAGATCCAAGCGAGGAAGAAATCTGTTTGTAGAGTTCGCCGACCTGATTTTCGGTCATGCCGCATTGAATGCTTTTGATGACCTGCAGGATGGTTTCGTCATTTTTGCGGGAGCTTTCACGCATGAGACCAACCTCGATTTCATCCTTGCAAAGGCGCGCGTCGTCCACACAATGCGAGCCAAGCACCGGGCGGATATCGCTGCGCGCTTCCATCAGGCGGATGGTAAAGAGGCTGGGCCAGACTTTATCAATGCCGATTTTGCCGGGAAGCAGGTGATCGGCCAAAAGGCGGACGCAGTCGTCCGTGTCATCGTACTCAACCAGCGGAACGGATACATTTCCGCCGAGCGCAAACAGGCGGTTAGCGAACAGCTTGATACTGCCGTCCGCGCGCAGATACAGCGCCAGCATGCGTTCGCCGGGGTGAATCCACTTGCCGGTAAGATAAAAGACGGACGCGGGCGCGGAAATGAGCAATTGTTCTAGCGAAGCGCGGCGCATATTTTCAATCACGCGCTCAAGACGATTGTGATACATGCAATATCCTCCTTGACGGGAATAAAAATATTGTAGCACCAACTGCTTTTCAGGGCAAGTTTGCTTTCTGCATTTCATCGGAAAAGAGGCTGAGCTGCTCTGCCTCTTTGTGAATGCGTTCAATGATCAGGGGCGTCTTTTCCTGCAGGAGAGCCGGCGCCAGTTCGTCATTTTGCAGCCACAGTTTACGGTATTCCGGCGTTGGAAGAAAACAGGGCATGCGCGGATGCACCTTTTGCGCATCGCCTGCGGCTTCCTGTGTAAGCACGGCAAAGCGCTTTTGTCCGTCGTCGGCAAGTGTATACAGCGCGGCCAAATACAATTTTTCGCGCGCCGGTGAAGAAAAGGCATGGCAGCGCTTGCTTTCATCCCATTCAAAGAAAGAAGCGGCTTCGATGATGCAGCGGCCGCTCAGCATGGCCTGTCGGAACATGGGCTTGTCCATGGCCGTTTCGCTGCGGGCATTGATAACAAGGCGCTTTGTGCTAAGCGGAACGCCCCAGCGCATGATTTCTTCGCCGTGCTTTGTATATACCGTTGACAGATCGCCCGGGCGGATTTCTTTTTCGTCCGGCGTACAATATCTACCGCACATGTTCTTTTTCCTCCACAAACCAGCGCTGTTTTTCATCATGGAAAATATAGGTCTGCTTTTCGCCGATGCGCACGGTGTAGCGCATGCCCTGACCGCCGGCTTTGGTGGCGGCGGCGGGACGGCGATCGAGCACACGATCGATGATAAACTGCTGATCGTGAAATGTCAATGCGTGCGGGGTGATGCTGCCGTCCTCGTTGAAGGTGGCGATAACCTGTACATAGGTTCTTACGGCCATTTTTAACTCCTTTCGGGCAGTTCGATGCCTTCGCCGCGGCCGTGGATGGCAGCCATGTTGGCGCCGGAAAAATTGTGATGGATATCTTCGATGCGCAGCGGATTTTTTCTTTGGATCGTATTGCCTCTTTGCAGGGCGCATACGCCAAAACGCGAACGGATTTCATCCATGGTGCGCTCCATTTTTTCATGGCGTACAAGCTGCGGATCGGGCGTGATGAGCAGCGGCGCGTCATTCTGGCCAAAGCTCAGATCGCTGACGCGCACGCCCAGCGAGCGAAGCGGCGTGTGCAGATCCCAGTTGGCGTAGAGCAGTGAAAATATCTGCTGGGCGATGACTTTGGAAAGATTGGTGGAGCGGGAAAGCGTAGTCTGCCGTTCAAAGGAACGCAGCGAGGAGGCGCGCACCCAGAGCGACACCGTGCGCCCATAGAGCTGCTGCTCGCGCAGACGGGAAGCCACGCTGTCGGAGAGCATATACAGGATGCGCCGGGCATCCTCTTCGTTATCCACATCAAAGGGCGGTGTGGTGCTGTTGCCGACGGATTTGATTTCGCTGCTGTTATCTGTTCGCATAACGGGCGAATCATCCAGTCCGTTGGCAAAATGATGGAGCATGTCCCCGCTTTTGCCAAGCAGCGCGTGCAGCGTATCTTTGCTGCTTCGGGCGATATCGCCGATGGTGCGGATACCGTAATGCCGGAGACGATTGACGGTGCTGCGGCCGATAAAGAGCAATTCGCCTGCCGGCAAGGGCCATACCTTGCTTTGAAAATTATCGTGCGAAATAACGGTGGTGGCGTCAGGCTTGTGCATATCGCTGCCGAGCTTGGCGAAGACCTTGTTAAAGCTTACGCCGATGGAAATGGTGATGCCAAGCTCCTCCTTGGCGCGCCGGCGCAATTGAGAGGCGATTTCGACGCCGCCAAGGGGATGATCCGTTACATCCAGCCAGCTTTCATCCAGACCGAAGGGCTCGATCTGATTGGTGTATTCGCCGTACAATCTGCGCATCATCTTGGAAAAGCGGATATACTGATCGCCGTGCGGAGGGAGGAGAATGAGATCGGGGCATTTTTGTTTGGCCTCCCACAGCGCTTCACCGGTCTTTACGCCGCAGCGCTTGGCGCTTTCGCTTTTTGCCAGGATGATACCGTGGCGCTGCGTGGGATCGCCGCATACCGCCACAGGCTTTCCGCGCAGCGCGGGATCAAACACGCATTCGACGGATGCGTAAAAATTATTGCAGTCGCTGTGCAGGATTGTTCGCATGCCTTCCTCCATGATGAGAACAAATGTTCTGTTAATATTATAACACAAGAAGAAAGAAAAGCAACTGGAAAATACGAACAAATGTTCTTTGCGCATCAGCGGGATAAAAGCTCGCCGAGCGTTGCGTGGCTTTGATCAAGGACGGCAGAGAGCAGTGTATCTTCGCTGAGACGGCCAAGGTGCGTTAAAGTATCCTCCTGCAGCACTTCTATGATGTGATAAGCGCCGGGACGAAGATGCGGGATGAGCAAAGATACCGGCAGCGTGGAGGCTGCGCAAAGGGATTGCACGGGCAGCGTTTTATGTTTTTCAAAACGAACGCGACGGGAGATAAAGGCAGCAAGATAGCGCGAGACGCCTGTTCTTTCTTCAATGGCGGCGGCGTAAAGAAGATAACAGCTGAGCATAACAAGCGAAAATTGCATAAGAAAAAAACCTGTAACAATCAGCACGGCAGAAAGCAGACGGCTGATGATCAGCAGGATTCTCAATACCTTTATGCGGTCAAAATACCTTGATAAAAGAGCAAGAAGCATGCGTCCGCCATCAAGCGGCAGCACGGGCAGGAGGTTGAGAAAAAGCATAAAGACATTGCACTGGATGAAATAGAGCAGATAACCACTGTAAAGCGCATAGCGCCAGGAAATAAACAGCGATACAGCGGAAAGCAGCGCATTGCAAAGCGGCCCGGCGCAGCTGAGAAAAAAGCTTTTGCCGGACGGAAGAGACTCTATCTGATGAATCTGCATGCTGCCGCCAAAGGGCGTCAGTTCAATCTGGATAATGGGGAGGTGGAAATACAGGGCGCACAGGCAATGCGCGGCTTCGTGCAGGAGAAGTGTGAAGCAAAAGGCAAGGACAAATGCGCTTTCGCCGCCAATGCAAAGGAGCGAAAGCGTGATGATAAAAAGCGGATGCACCCGTATGGCGCAGCCACGGAAAGACGCTATTCGCATGTCATTGCACCTGCGAAGGGATGAACAGGCCGGAGGCGTCAATGGATACGCCGTTTTTGCGCACTTCAAAAATCAGCGAATTTTCTGCGCAGGAGCCGATTTCGGCTTGGGCGGGGAGAATATCGCCTTCGGATACAAAACAGCTTGAAAGCCCGAAATACAGGCATTCAAGGCCATTATCGCAATGCGTGCGGACAGTATAGAGCGAGTCCTCATTGTTGTGCGTGATGCTGGTTACCTCGCAGGAAGCGGCAGCATATATAGCGAGCGCGGGCTGATAGACAATGTAGGGAGAAGCATCGGTAAAGACGTCGGCTACCTGCGAAAAACAGGGCTGGTACAGCTGCGCTGCGCTGTTGGCGGGAGAAAAGACGGCGATAGCTTCAGAAAGCGTATTGCTTGCGTAGACAAGCCGGCCGAGGTTTTCATCCCATTCGCTCTTAACGGCACTTTGCAGTACGGAAAGAACATTTTTGTCGGGAGACAGAGCTGCGTCGCGTGCACTGACGATGCAAGCGAGAGCAAAGGTGGCAATCAGCACATTGCGCGTGAGCTTTTCACCGATGAGTGGGTGGCTTTTTTTCTTTGCAGAATCAACAATATTTTCAGATTTTTCGCTTTGGCAGCGTTTTACCATATTTCCCATAATACACCTCCGGTCGGAAGAATATATGAGAGGAGGTAAAACGCTATGCAACAAAAAAGCCCGCATCGTAGCGGGCTGATTGGTGCGCTTAAAAGAGTGTATTCTCTTTATCCATGTATTCAAGTGCGGTCTGGATCGCGAGCTTGCCGTGTTCATACGTCAGCGCGCCCTGCATATAAGCGATATAAGGCGCACGCATGGGAGCGTCAGCCGACAATTCGATCGAAGCGCCTGATACGAATGTACCGGCAGCCATGATGACGGCGTCGTTGTATCCGGGCATTTCCCAGGGCTCGGGCGTAACGAAGCTGTCCACCGGCGAAGCAGCCTGGATACCGCAGCAGAAGGCGATCAAACGCTCGGGAGAGCCCATTTCAATGGCTTGGATGATATCAGAACGCTCGGCGTCGTATGCGGGAGAGGATTTCATGCCAAGCAGCTCAAATACGCGGGCGGAGAGCACGGCGGTCTTGATGGCTTGCGCAACGGTGTGGGGCGCAAGGAAAAGCCCCTGATAGAAAGGCTGGTAGGATGCGGCATAACTGCCGACTTCGCGGCCGAT
>JAZQXQ010000242.1:0-2431 GCA_045632965.1 Clostridia bacterium | reverse complement strand
TTTCGTTCACAATCACCAAGCGCTTGTCCGCCAGGAACGGCAGCGTTTCGGCGGCGGCGATGATGGCATTGGCGTCGGGATCGCGCAATCGCGATTCGTTCATCTCCGCCAGGCCCTCGGGCAGCAGCTTTCCGCGCAGCTTATCCAGTGCCGAGCGCTTGATATACTCCTCCGGCCCTTCAAACACATAGCAGGAGGCAATGCTGCCTTTTTTCAGTTCGTCATAAAACGCGCGGTGATCCATTGTATCTCCTTACTGCAGATACCCCTGAACGAAGTACTGCCCATCGCGCACGGTAACGGTAATTGCACCATGCGTACCCGTATCATATACCATTGCGGAAACATTCGCAAGCCTTGAAAGCGTTTTCTCGCTGGGCTGATCGCCGCTGATGAGGCAAACAGAAGGCTGCACCACGCTCAAAAAGCGCTCTTTCGTGCTGTCGGCCGAGCCGTGATGCGCCGCGCGCAATATATCCGCAGGCTTGGCAGCATAGTTTTCATACGCACCCGTCAGATCGCTCATGTGCAATATGCTTGCGCCGTCAAGATCGATCCGCAGCGCGATCGCGCAGTCGTTGGCGTCTTTGAGCGCATGTCCGCTGCCCGCTTCGGGCCACAGCACATCAATCGTCACGCGCTCTGTCCCGATCCGGTCGCCCGCGCTGAGCAGCTGCATCGCTATCCCCTTTTCATGGGCAAGCCGCAGCAAAGCCATGACGCTTGGCGAAACCTCCGTCTTGAAGGCTTCGGTGGACAGATACAGCGTGCCGATCGGCACATTTTCGCTCAAAAGGTATTCAAGCCCCAGCGCATGATCGGCATGCAGATGCGTGAGTATCAGATGATCCGCCCGACGGCCCGTCGCCAGCAGATAGCTGCTCAGATCACCGCCGTATTCGCCGGTATCGATGACGATTGTCTCTCTTCCGTCCTCAATCACCGCCGCGTCAGCATCTCCCAGCGACAATTGCATATAGCGCACGTCATGATTGGCAGTGCATACCATCACCGCACAGGCGATAATCAGCGCGCCTCCGCCAAGCACCACGCGCCTGACCGCAGACAATTTCACATACCGCGTGCACAAAAGCAGACACAGCACAATGGCCGCCGCCAGATACCATGGCAGGCTTGGCACACGCACTACGGACCAGCGCACCTCGCCCGCAAGGCTCACGCCTTCCACCGTAAAGCGCGACAGATGCGCCATGAGCGACCCCAGCTTCTGCGCCAGGGGCAGCGACACCAAGCTGATGGCCAGCAGCGCGATATCCACCAGCATGATCATCTCCGTCAGCGCGCACACCAGGGGATTTACCAGCAATCCCATCAGCGAAAAGCTGTTGTAGGTATAGATCACCGGCAGCGCCGCGCCAAGCGTCGCGCACACGGAAACCGCATAAGCGCTCGCAACGCGGCGCAGCTTCCTGCGGCGAATGCACTGCAGCCATCCGTGCAGCGCGTCCTTGAGCATAATCATGCCAAGCACCGCGCCAAAGGACATCTGCAAGCCCGCCGAAAACAATTGCAGCGGCTGCAAAAGCAAAATAACGATCAAGCCAAGCGCCAGCGCCGTCAGGCTGTCGCCGCGGCGGCGCACGATGCGCGCATACAATTGATATCCGGCCAGCACGGCTGCGCGCAGCATCGGCGCTCGGGCGCCCGTCAAAAGCGTAAAGAACAATAGCGCCGCACCCGTGACCGCCGTCGTCACCCACGGCGACGCCTGCGCCCGGTCAAGCAGCCAGATAATCACGCTGACAATCAGCATGGCGTGCAGGCCCGATACGCTCAATACATGCGCAACGCCCGCCCGACGGAAGCCCTCGCGCATGTCCTCGGGCATGCCCTCCGTTTCGCCGATCAGCAAGGCCGAAGCCAGCGTCGCCTGATCATTCAGCAATTCCTCCAGCCGCGCGGAAATCTTTTTGCGCAACCGAAGCATCACATCTTTATGCTGTGTCTGCCCTTCCGGCGTAACTGTCAAATCCGCCGCGCCCGAAACGCCGCCCTTCACGCCCTTTTGCAGCAGGTACATCCGAAAATCAAAGCCGTAGGGATTTTCCCGCCCGTCGGGATGATAGAATTTGCCGTAAAACGAAACCGTCTGCCCGTCAAGCGGCGGCGGGCCGGCTTCCTCCTCCGGCCAGTACGTCCAGTATAATTTGCCGATTTTATACGTTTCTCCACTGTCGCTTGTCAGCGCCGCATTCCTGAGATACAGCGCAACGCGGGTATCCTCCTCGCGGATTTTCGCCTCACCCATCGCTGTCGCCGTCACGGTGTATTTGCCTTCCGGCGGCAAAGCCGGATGCGCCTGATACGAACACAGCGACAATCCAAGAAAGAAAAAGCTGAAAAGAAAGCCTGGCCACACGCTCTTTTTGAACGCACATTCAAGCGCCGTCAAAAGCAGGCTGCATAAAAA
>JAZQXQ010000241.1:0-23501 GCA_045632965.1 Clostridia bacterium | reverse complement strand
CGCGCGAAGCGCGCAGAAAAAGAGCCGGAAATCTGAGGGGCAAGTTTACTTGCACATTCAGATTTTCCGACTCTTTTTCGTATAGCCTGCGTCAAACTTTCACGTCCACAACGCAGCCTTTCGGGTGGGTCTTAGGGAGGGGCTTTGGGCTCCAAAGCCGCCTCCCTAACGTTCCCCTCCCTTGTAACTTTTTTCTCTACGTATTCCTTTTTTCATCCGTTTATGATATAATGAATAGAGTGAAATTTTGCGCATTTGGCGAAAAAACGCAAATTTCATTTACTCACCGCCCGGCAGCCAAAACGGTGGATAACTTTGTGCATAACTTGTGTACAATGTTGAAAACTCCCCGATTTCCGCGGTTTTTTCATCCACTTTTGGTGGATGAAGGGAATGGGGATAATGTGGATAAGCATTTTGGCTTGTCGATATTATGCAGATTTGTATCGCATTTTGGAAAAAGAAGCGGGCAAAATTCTGCAGCGAGATATTTTGCAGGCGGATTGAAAAAGGCATCGCCAAAAAAATGGTTGTGAGGGTGGTTTTTCCACCTGTTATCCGCATTTATCCACCGGGTTTTCCACAGGGTAAAATGCCCAAAAACGTAGGCGCGGCAAGGGGTTTTCGGGGTTATCCACTTATCCACCGCCCCTACTACTACTACGATATTTATTATTCAGCTACAACAAGGAAAGGTTTGTGAGCACACATGCATTTTTCGGCTAACGCATCTGACATCAACCAGGGCATGAGCCTGGTTTCCCACGCGCTGAGCGCGCGCCCCGTCCGCACGGTATACGAGGGCGTATTGATCGAGACCTCCGACGAGGGCATCTACCTCACCTGTACCGACGGCGAGATGACCATCCGCACCCGCGTGAACGCGATGGTGGTGGAAGAGGGCGTGGCCGTGATGCCCGCCAAGCTCTTTGGCGAACTGCTGCGCAAGCTCTCGGGCGAAGTCGATATCGAGATCGACCGCAATTTTCGCGCGTCCATCCGCGCGCAGGGCAGCAATACCTCCATGGCCGGCATGAACGCCAGCGAGTTCCCGGACGTGCTGGAAGTAAAGCCCAACTTTGAAGTGACCCTGCCGCAGAACCGCCTGCGCGACGCCGTGGGCCGTATCATGTTCGCGGTCAGCACCGACGAAACCCGCCGCATTCTCACGGGCTGTCTGATGGAAGTGGAAAGTGGCGAAACCCGCTTTGTGGGCCTTGACGGCTTCCGTCTGGCGCTGCAGCGCATCCAGTGCGAAAATACCCTGCCCGAGGGCAAGGACAGCCTGGCCGCCGTCGTTCCCGGCCGCATCATGGGCGAGTTTGCGCGCATGCTGGCCGAAACCGAAGAGCCCGTGCGCATCGCCTGCTCCAATAACCGCATGCTCATGGCCTTTGATAATACCGAGTGCTTCTGCACGCTGCTGACGGGCGAATACATCAATTACCGCCAGATCCTGCCGACCAGCTGGAAGAGCGAAGTGAAGCTCCGCCGCGATGATTTCATCGGCGCGATCGAGCGTGCCTCGCTGATGGCGCGCGAGGGCAAGAATAACCTTCTGCGCCTGGCCATGACCGAAAAGGAAATGACCATCACCGCCAATGCCGAGCGCGGCACGGCGCTGGAGCATATCCCGGTTTCCTATTCCAATGAGGAATTCAAGATCGCCTTCAACGCGCGCTATCTAAGCGACGTTATCCGCAATGTAGATACGGACGAAATCTGCATGCGCTTTAACAGCAATGTTTCCCCCTGCATCATCGCGCCGCTGAGCGGCAATCAGTATACCTATCTCGTGCTGCCCGTGCGCGTGCTGGGCCAAGACTGACGAAAAAAAAGAATAACACTTTTCAAAACGACGGCCTGCGGAAGATTCCGCGGGCCGTTGCCTCATTTTTCATTTCTTCATTGTTCATTATTTTATGGTGGAGAAAGTAATGCGCGCAGCGCGCGTTATCCCTCATCACACAAACTCAAACCTCTTTACTCTTACCTTTTTATTCGTACATTCTCACTTCAAATATCTTCACTACCTCCGCGCCGTGCGTTTCCATCCTGTCGATGATCACCTTGTCGCACGCGATCCCCGGCAGCGGCAGCACGCTGAAGCGCTGACAGAGATTCTCCGCCTGCATTTCATGCACGCACTTTTCCCCGAGCAGCAGCCGCACGCGGCAGGCGCGCAGGAGCTCCGGCGGGGTGGATTTGCATTGCCTGGCGATCACGCCGCTGTTGATGCTGATGGTGATTTCGCGGGAAAGATTGCTGTCGCTCTTGATGTGCAGTTCGCTGGGCTTGGCCATATTTTGCAGCCTGATTTCGATCGTCGGCCGATCGCTCACATTCGCCGCCCAGCAGTTAGAAATTTCGCCCACGGTGCGCGAAACGCCGGATTTGAGATGAGAGGCCGTGCAGTTTTCAAGGGCGTGCGTGGCGCTAATTTCGGCCTTTCTGACAAGGTCTTTTTCATCCTCGTTTTGAACGCCGGGGATATAGCAGTCATCGCGCAAAAGCGTTTGCTGCAGTTCGCGGATGTGCGCCCTCACGCCGCGCGGGGAGATCTTCTCGCGCAGGGCGATATACGCCGCCGTGCCCACCGCCTGACCGCCGATCGCGCAGGTGGCCATCACGCGCGCAGAAGCAAAGGCCATGTGCGAGGCGCTGATGATGCGGCCGGCAGTGAAAAGATTGTCGATATTGCGCGAATAGAAGCAGCGGTAGGGAATGGCGTACACGTCTTTGAGCTTCAAAAACACCGTCGGCTCCTCGCTGTCGTTCAAAAAGCCCTCGATCACATGCACGTCCATCGGCCAGCCGCCGTAGGCCACGGCGTCGTTAAAGCGTGCGCCCTCGTCGCAATCGCGCTGGCACAGCACATAATCGCCCAGCACGCGGCGGCTTTCGCGCTTGCCGGGCAGCATGCCCACCCATTCCAATTCGTAATTATCCGCGCCATGGTCGCCGCTGTTCTT
This sequence comes from Clostridia bacterium, assembly GCA_045632965.1. Classification (GTDB taxonomy): domain Bacteria; phylum Bacillota; class Clostridia; order Christensenellales; family Aristaeellaceae; genus SFMI01. Next base: position 20,529 of record JAZQXQ010000241.1, on the reverse strand, counting down.
GATATGATCCCACATGCCGTACACCGCTTTGAGCAGTTCCTCGCGCAGGACCTCGGCGTCGGCAATGGTATCAAACTGCCCGCCGCCCAGTTCAATCCACCAGTACCCCGAGGAAATATCCTTGTGCACGCGGTTGCGCAGATCATGCTCGGTATAGGTATTGGCAAAATGCGGCTTGACAAAGGGCACGGGTTCGTCCATATCGCGGGCCTTGAACATCAGCGAATTGCCCATCGTGCAGTGATCGGCTTTTTCCGGCGCATAGGATTCATTGTAGGTATCGCGGCTTTCGCGGCCGACGACGTAATCCGCCCCGGCAAGGTACGAAAGCGTGCCGTCGCCCGTGGCGTCAAGGAAAAGCGGCGCGGTAAAATGATAGCGCTTTTCCGTCGTCTGCTGGTACGCCGAGACGCTTTTGATGCGCTTGCCGTCCATTTCCGCCTGATCCATGCAGGTATTCATAAACAGCGTGAGGTTTTCGCATCCCATCGCCAGATCAAACAATACGCCGTCAAACACAGGATAGCTGTTCAATGGATTGCGGCGTTTGTTTTCCAGCTGGATTTCCTCAATGATGCCCGTTTCGCGGGCGTTTGCGCGCTTCATGTGGTGATCCGCGCCGCAGATGTGCATGCGGATCTCGCTGGACGCATTGCCGCCCAGCACGCTGCGCGCGTGGATGAGCGCGGTTCTTACGCCTTTACGCGCCGCCGCGACGGCTGCGACGAGGCCGGAAAGCCCGCCGCCGACAACGACAAAATCAAAATGCAGGGAAATATCGGACATGGGGATCAACTCCTTTGAGAGTATTATAACATTAAAAAGGGAATAGGTAAAAGTGAAAAGTGAAAAGGTTTGAGTTTGTGTGATGGGGGATCTCCGTTCCCCATCCCGCGCCGCAGCGCGAACTCCCCGTTTGTTTTTCCGCAGAAAAACGGCGGCGATCCCCAGAAACCCGTACCAAAGCGGCAGTCCGGATGGCGCAGCCAACTTCCAACACAAACGCCGGTTTCTTTGTTACTTTCTTTGACTCAAAGAAAGTAACGTTCCCTTCGTCCCCCTCGTCCCCTTCATCAATTCCTCCTTGACCGCAATTCCAAATAGTGTTATCCTTTTCTTTATAGAAAGGAAGTATATTGCATGCCAAAGATTTTAACCGCAGAACAAAAGCACCGGATGATGACCGAAACGCCGATTAACAGCCTGATCATGCGCATGGCGATCCCCAGCATTATTTCCATGCTGGTCACCTCGCTGTACAACATGGCGGATACGTTTTTTATCGGCCAGCTCAATAACGTGCCGGCCACGGCGAGCATCGGCATTGTTTTCCCGCTGATGAATATCATCCAGGCCATCGGCTTTTTCCTGGGCCAGGGCTCGGGCAATACGGTATCGCGCCTGCTGGGCAAAAAGGAAATGAAGGACGCCGAGCACACCGTGGCCACGGGCTTTTACGGCGCGATCATCATGGGCGTGCTCTTTACCGTGCTGAGCCTCACATTTATCGGCCCGCTGATGAAGGTGCTGGGTGCGACGGAGACGATATTGCCTTATGCCATCGGCTACGGCAAATACATCATCCTTGGCTCCACCTTTAAACTGGCGTCTATCGTGCTCAACGTGCAGATGCGCTTCCAGGGCAATGCGTTTTTCTCTATGATCGGCATTGCCTCGGGCGCGGTGCTCAATATTTTCCTTGATCCCTTGTTTATCCACACCTTCGGCATGGGCGTGGAGGGCGCGGCCATCGCTACGATGATCAGCCAGATGTTCTCCTGTCTTCTGCTGCTGGGCGGCACCTTCCGCGGCGGCAATATCCGCATTAAACTGCGCGCGTTCACGCTGCGCTGGAAGATCATCAAGCCCATCATCGGCGGCGGTCTGCCCTCGATGTGCCGTCAGGGCCTGGCCAGCGTGGCCAATATCTGCATGAACCTGGCCGCCACTACCTACGGCGGTGTGACGCCCGAAGCCATCGACGCGGCCGTTGCGGCGCTGGGCGTGGTCAACCGCATCATGCAGTTTGCGGCCAGCGCCATCATGGGCATCGGCCAGGGCTTCCAGCCCGTGTGCGGCTTCAACTACGGCGCCAAGAAATACGGCCGCGTGCGCAAGGGCTTCATGTTCACGCTGAAGGTTATGTTTTTCTGCATGCTGGTTTTCGCCGTCATCGGCTTCACCTTCCCCAAGCAGATTGTTTCCATCTTCAACAGCGACGCGACGGTGATTGAATTTGGCACCATCACGATGCGCTTCCAGTGTCTGGCCTTCCCGTTGATGAGCCTGGTGTTCAACGCCAACATGGCCATGCAGACTATGGGTATGGCGGGAAGATCGACCATCCTTTCCATGGCGCGCCAGGGCGTATGCTTTATCCCCATCATCCTCATTCTGCCGCCCATCATCGGCGCGCTGGGCATCCAGATTGCCCAGGCCTGTGCAGACGCCTTTGCCTTTGCCATCACGGTGCCGATGGTTTTGCCGGTGCTGCGGATGCTGAAGGAAAAGGACAAAGCCCAGCAAGCGGCGGAAAATATGTGATTCAAAAAACAGCCTGTGGAAAAACCACAGGCTGTTTTTTATTCCGGCATTTTTACCGCATCAATCGCATCGCGGCTCATGTAGAATACCGTTTCGCCGTTCACGCTCACCGCGTAGTGCAGTTCGCCGTAGGCGTAAAGCTTCACCTCGCGCAATCCGCTTTCGCGGTACATGCGGATGATGATTTCGGGGTTTTCCGGCAATTGATAATCACTAGGCAGCGCGTGCAGCGACTGCACATCCATCAGCCGGCTGAAGGCCGTGAGGAAGCTGTCGTCGTCTGTTTCCTGGCCGTCGCGCCAAATGCGCATGTCGTAAAGGATGTTTCCCGAATCGTCCGTTTCAAATTCGTTGTTAGGCAGCACGCGCTCGTGCAGCGTGATATCCCATGCGCGCATCTGCCCGTTTTCCTCCCACTCAAAGCGCGTTACTTCGCTGATCGCCACGAAAAACGGCGCTGTTTCCAGCAGCGTGTCGTATGTCTGCGTCAAAAGCACGGAGGAGGAAAAACGCGTGGCCTTGACCACATCGCCCCGGTAGAGGCAGTAAAAGAGGATGTCGCCGATGTTGCTGCCGCAGTCGAAGGTGAGATCATATCCGTCCAATTGCTTTTGCGCGAGCACCTGTCCGTTTTCGTCATAGCCGGTCAGGATGCTGGGCGCAATGGACAGCGTCATCGTGCGCCGCGCGGGCGACAGGCCGTATTCGCTCAGATCAGCCTTTTCCACGGGCGACACATACTGCGCAAAGCGGATTTCTTCCAGCTTGGAAAGCAGGGTGTTTACCTTTGCCGTGCTCAGAGGATACACAAAGGGCGAAGTGAGATACCACTCGCTGCCCGTGCGCTCGATGGTGAAGGGGTTGTCGCCGGTGAAGGCGATTTTGTCAATCAGATCGCCGCTGAGCGCGGGATCGGTGACGGCGTGCAGGGAATCGCCCGAGAGCATGAAGGTCTCCTGCATGTCAAGGCTTACGGAAAATACGCGCGTGTCGCCCTCCACGCGCAGATAATACTGCGGCGTTTCTTGCGGGATCAGATGGCCGATGCGGAAGGCAATCTCCCCGCCGTCCGTGTATTTCACCTGCACGCGGATGCAGTCATTTTCAAGCCCGAAATCGGCAAAGGTGTATTTGCTGCCCGCCGTATCAAGCAGCGCCGCATCGGCGTAAATGTAGGCGGCGTTGTCAAGCGTGTAGGAAAGCATGCTCTCGGAAAATACAAAATCCTCGCGCCCCTCCATCGTGCATACGCCGGCCTGCTGATGAATGGTGTATTCGCCCTCGCTGTTTTGCACGGTGAGGGTGAAGATATCCGTCGCCGCGCGGTCGGAAAAGATAACGGTCGTATCCTCCTTACGGTCAAGCACGGGGATCTCTTCTTCGCGGTTGACGTAAAAGATGATCGCCGCCGTGGCGCATGCAAGCAGCGCAAACAGCGCCGCAAAAAAGAGGCGGCGTTTTTTGCGTTCGGCGCGCACTGCGCGCTTGCGCACAGCCATCACAGATGGCGGCGCGGGCGAAGGATCGCCAGCGCGATGACAAGCACCAGAAGCGGCGCCAGAGTGAGCAGGAGCGTCGGCACGGTGATATCGGTATAGCTCAGCTGCGGGCGCACGGCGTCGCGGGCGAGGATATCCAGATGGATCGTTTCGCCGGCGGAAAGGTAATCCGCGGCGTACAAAAGAAGCTCGCCCGAGTAGGTATTGGAGAACATATAGCCCGTGGTATCGGTAAAGATGGCCGAGCTGCCGATGATAAAGGCGCGCGAGCGTGTGCCGTCGCTGTATGCGCGGTCGGCCGACAGCGCCAGGGCAAACTGACCGGTGAGATCATTTTCCTGCTTTTCAATGCTGATCTGCTCGTTGGAAAGCGTTTCGTCAAAATTGCGGATGTAGGCCGTCTCGCCGCTTTGCAGGCAGGTGGTCAGCAGCAGCGAATTATCCGTTTCGCCGGGCATTTTAAGACCGCGCGCGCCCACCATCACGATATGCGTATAGCCGTTGGCGTACAGATAATCCGTCACGTCGCCGGGCAGCATCTGGGGCAGAAGCTGGCTGTTATTGTAATAATAGCTGGCGGAATCATTGGCGTCCGCCACCAGAATGCCGGGCAGCGGCTCAAAGCCGTATTCGCGGTAAAGCGAATAGAAATGGGGCAATTCGTCCGGGTCGTCAAAATCGATGGTGATAAAGAAATTGCCGCCCAGCCGGGCAAAATCATAGAGCGTATTGAGTTCGTCCTCCGTCAGGTCCATGCGCGGGGAGAGGATGAAAAGCGGCGCTGCGGGATCGGGAATATCGCCCAGAGCAAGATTGATGCGCGTAAGCTCATAATTGGCGCTTTCAAGCTTATCCTCCATCACGGCGGCCTCGTCCTCGTCCAGTTCGTCATGGCCGGTGAGAATCTGAAGGAGCGGAAGCTCATCGCTCGTCACATAAAGCAGCGCTTCCGACAGGCTCTTTTCATAGGTAAAGCCCGCGGCGTCGTAGGCGCCGGTTTCCACATTATAGCTGTACTGCACATAATCCGTGCCCGTGAGAATGCGCGTGCGGCCCGTCTTTTCGCAGCGGATCACCATGCAGTCCGAGGATACCGCCTCGTCGCTCAGTTCGCTTGATACGATCTGCGCAAGCAGCGGATTGCGCGTCAGATTTTCCTGCGACCAGGTGAATTTTTCGCACGCTGCCTGGTAGCGGTTGAGCAGCTCAATCAGCTGCAGATCCTCGCTGCCGCTGGAAAAGAGCGCGTACACATGCACGGGGTAGGCAAGGGAAGAAAGCACCTGATCGGTAACATCCGAATAGGTGGTGATGGCATTGAACGAAAGATCGCGGCGAAGGCCGTGATTATCTTCCACCGTGTCCATCACAAGAATCGTCATCAGGCACAGGGCGACGGACAGATAGCACAAAAGCGTATGCAGCGCTTTGCGGCGGAGGGCGGCGGGAAATTTGATTTTCATTCGCTCCACCTCCTCTTATCCAATTGGCGCACTGTCAGATACAGGAAAAGCGCGATGCACAGCACATAATACAGCAGGCTTGCAAAGCTTAATTGCCCCAGCGTAAAGGGCTCGTAGCGGATGTAGGGGCTGATGAAATCCAGTACGCCGGAAAAAATGCTCAGATCCACCGCGGAATTGACTACGTCAAGGAGCCAAAGCAGCATATTCGCGCCAAAGGCCATCACGGCAGCGGTTGTGGGTGAGGACGCGCGGGCGGAAAGATGCATATCCAGCGCGATGAAAAAGCAGCCCTGCAGGATAAAGCCAAGGTAGCCGGCAAACAGTTCGCCAAGGTATACGCGTCCGTAGAGCATGACGATGAGCGGATATAAAAGCGAAAAGAGCACGGTGAGCAAAAGTACCGCGCAGGCGGCGAAGAACTTGCCGCACACGATGGAAGAAAGCGACACGGGCGACGTGAACAGCAATTGATCGGTGCGGGATTTTTTTTCGCCCGCAAAGGAGCGCATGGTGAGGATGGGCGACAAAAGCAGCCACAGATAGCTCATATCCCACAGGAGCGTGAGCACATCGCCCGAGCGCGCCGCCAGATTATTGACGGCAAAAAACACGCTGCCGAGCATGAGAAACACGCCCATGTACACATAGGCTGCGGGCGTGTAAAAATAGCTTTGCAGCTCGCGGCGCAAAATGGCGCGCATAGCAATCATCCTTTCGGATTCGTTAATTCGTGTAGCGCAGGAAGACGTCCTCCAGCGTTTCGTCCATGGGCGTGAGGCGGAGCAGCGGCGCGGAAAGAGCGCTGAGCAGCGTGTGCAGCTCCTTTTGCGCGGGGCGCAGGGCGCTGCATTCCAGCAGCACGTCCACGGCGCCGTCCTCCTGCTGGGGCAGTTTCTGCACGCGGGTGACGTGCGGGAGCGACCGCAGCGCGGGCAGGAGCGTTTTTTCGTCCTTTAAGATGCGCGCGTGCATTTTCGTCGCGGCGGAGAGGTTATGTGCGTCGTGATCGTACACCAATTTTCCGTGGTGGAGAATCAGCACGCGGTCGCACAGCGACTGCACCTCGGTCAGAATATGCGAGGAAAAAATGACCGTGCGCTCACGGGCGATCTGCCGGAGCGTTTCGCGGAATTCCGCCGTTTGCCGGGGATCCAGGCCCACCGTCGGCTCATCGAGGATCAAAATTTCGGGATCTCCGCACAGCGCCTGCGCCAGACCCACGCGCTGCCGGTAGCCCTTGGAGAGATTGCCTACCCGGCGGGCGAGCATGTTGGAAAGGCCCGTCTTTTCCGCGATCTCCTTCACATGCGTTTTGATATCCTTTTTGATTACCAGGTGCATCTCGCACACAAAGCGCAGGTAGCTTTCCACCGTCATTTCGTCATACAGCGGGGGAATCTCCGGCAGATAGCCGATATGCTGTTTGGCGCTGCGGGGCTCTGTCAAAAGATCGTGGCCGTTTATTTCCACCTTGCCCTCGCTTGGCGCGAGATAGCCGGTCAATATATTGAGCGTGGTTGTTTTGCCGGCGCCGTTTTGCCCCAGCAAACCCACGATTTGCCCATCGGGGATGGTGAATGTCAGATCGCTGACGGCGCTGGCGGCGCCGTAGCGCTTGGTCACGTGGGAAAATACGATCATCGGCCAGGCCTCCTTTTGCTCGGTATATCCATTATATCATGTTTTGCGCGAAAATACGTGAATAAAGTGTAAATGCAGTCATCGCTTAAAACTGCAGGCTGTCAGCATGCAGGATAAAATGCTTCATGCCCATGATGATAAAGCCTTCGTCGTTGCGCCACGGCTTTTGCGTGCCGCCCGTAATGATGATTTTTTTAAAAGAATCCGGGATGCTGCGCAGGGAGGCCATTTCCTGCTTTTGCTTTTCCGTATCGGTCATATCATAGGCCACCTGAATGTAATAGCGCTGACTGCCCTGATTGACGACAAAATCCACTTCCAGCTGTTTGCGGATGCGGTTGCCCGCCGCATCCTTGCCAAACACATGCAGAAACCCCACATCCACATTGTAGCTGCGGATCAGCAATTCGTTATAGACGATATTTTCCATGATGTGCGTGATTTCCTGCTGCCTGAAATTGAGCCGGGCATTGCGCAGACCGATATCCGTGAAATAGTATTTCAGCTGCGCGCCGATGTATTTGCGGCCCTTGATATCATAGCGGGCGGCCTTGGAAATCAGAAAGGCTTCGGCCAGATAATCGATGTGGGCGGAGATGGTTTTGTTGGTATAGATCATCTGCCGCTCGCTCAAAAAGGTGTTGGCAATGCGCGTGGGGTTGGTGGGCGCGCCGATGGCCGAGGCCAGCACATCCACCAGGATGCCGATTTCGTCCACATTCTGCAGATGGTTGCGTTCGATCACATCCTTCAGGTACACATTGGCAAACATGTTTTTGAGGTATTCGGCTTTTTGTCTTTCGTTTGGCAAAAGCGCAACCTGCGGCAGGCCGCCGTAAACGGTGTATTCATTCCATGCGTCGTCGTAATCGCCTTTGTACGCCTGATAAAACTCGGCGAAGGAAAGCGGATGGATGCGCACTTCATCGCCGCGGCCGCGAAACTCCGTCACGATATCGCTGGAGAGAAAGCGGGAATTGCTGCCCGTCACATAGATATCGATGTTGCTCAGCCGCAGCAGGCTGTTGAGCACCTCTTCAAAGCGCGGCATGAACTGCACTTCGTCCAGCAAAAGATAGTAGTTTTCGCCGTCCTTCATGGCGTTTCTGATATATTCAAAGCACGCTTTGGGATCGCGCAGGGCTTCATTTTCGATGCCGTCCAGCGCGATCTCAATGATATGATCTGCACGAATGCCAAGGCTGAGCAGATGATTTTTGAAAATATTGAACAGCAGGTAGGATTTGCCGCATCTGCGGATGCCGGTGATCACCTTGATCATGCCGTTGTTCATCCTTTCGATCAGCTGCTGCAGATAGGCGTCGCGTCGGATTTGCATGCGGATACTCCTTAAAATTGTGCAATGCACATTTTTTAGTAATAAAATTGTATCATGAACGGAAAGAGAATGCAAGCTGTCCTTCCTTATTTATGTGCAGCGCACGGCAAAATGTAACATGCATGAAATGGAAAGCCCCGCCGCTTTACGAACGGCGCAAAATATGCTATACTGCAGCGTGTTCCCATTTTTTATGGGAAAAAGGAGGAAAAAATGTACCGCTATTCCCATCAGGTGCGACAGAATATGGCGAATTACCGCCTGAAAAATACCGTGATTGCAATTTTGCTGATCCTGGCGCTCTCCGGCTGCGTGATCCTGGGCGGGCTGTTTGCTTCGGCGGCGGATTACCGCCATGACTCCCGCGAGCAGATCAGCCACCGCATCATGTCCGATCTGACCAACGCGCGCACGCTGGCCGAGCGTCTGACAAGCTCGGTGCAGAGTAACACCGCGTCCACGCTCGCGCAGATCCGCCAGTATGTGTATGCGATGGATCAGATGAACGCGCTGGCGATATCGCTTGACGGCGAGGGCGGCCGCATTGTGCCGGCCGACGCGATTGACGCGCTGTATCAGGATCTGGATACGTATTTCACGATCATCCAGACGAATACGTCGTCGATCCTGGAGACGAGAACGCTGCTGATCAATCATTTGAACGCGCTGCAGCTGGTGCTGATGAACAGGTAAATAAAGGGAAAAGTGAAGAGGGAAAAGGTTTTAGTTTGTGAAGCTTTTCCTTCCATCACAAAAAACGACGGCCTGCGGAATCTTCCACAGGCCGTTGCTTCATTTTTCATTCCTTCATTCTTCATTCCTCAGTCATCCTGCCGCAAATGCTGCGGCACCATGCCGGGAGAAGAAGTCAAATGCTCCTCGTTGATTGCCTCAATCTCACTCACACGCAGCGGCGGCTGGCAATAGCTGCACTTGGTCAGCTCCGCATATTCCCCGCTGTCCAGCTCCCCGTAGGTAAAGGCCGCCAGCGGCAGATACTTGTCCTTCACGCCGTTGCAGTAGGCGGTGGAGTGATAATTGCTGCCGCCGTTGGCATTGTAATAAAGCGGCGTGTCGGCAGAGGGAATGTCGATCTGCCGGCCCTGATAGTCTTCCCACACGACCATCTTGGTGCCAACCTTGATGTTGTTCCAGATCCAGGTCATGTTGATGCCCTCGGCATTTTTGAGACGCTGCACGCGGATGCAGCCGTGGCTGGCGCGCGTGCCCAGCTTGGGTTCGCAGTTTTTGTAGTTTTTACTGCCGTCGGCGTTGAGCACATGCGGCACTTCGTGGAGAAGATCGCCGCCGTTAAAGCGCAGCGCCTTGGCGCAGATCAGGTTATCGCTCTTGAAATCGCCCGTGCGCGAGATGATGAGGAACTCGCCCGAGCGCGTCTCGTTATAAGGCTGGCTCTCGTTGTACAGGCCCGTGGACACAGCCAGCGTGGTGAAAAGCGCGCCGTCCTTGAAGATATACAGCTTTTGCGTCAGCTTGTCCACCACCATGCCGTAATCGGTGCGCGGGGTGTAGGTTTTCAGCTGCGATTCCTTCAGATAGCCGGTGACGAACTTATTCCACGCCTTCACCTTGGAATCGTGGAAGGAGGAGGAATACGTTTCTACCTTCACCCAGCCGTTGCCCGTTTCCTCCAGCACGTGCACGGCCTGCGACGTGCCCGTGACCACGCCGATCTTTTCGCTGTCGGTCGAGGGCTCGGCGTAGAGGATCACCTGCTCTTTCTGCTTGGCGTCAATCACCTTGACGGGCGCGATGAGCATGTTCCACACGGCCTCTTCATCGGTGATATCCATGGGCGTGCACCAGTAGCAGTTTTTGTGGTTGGGATGATACTCGCTCTCATACGCGGGCGTGATGACGCTGTTCATGTTCACCTGGGGCGCAGGCGTTTCGGTGGGTATGACAACCGCGGGCGCCTCGGTCGCTTCGGGCGCGGGCACGGGCGTTTCGGTGGGTACAATAACAGGCGCAGCGGAGCCCTCCGTCATAAAGGGCGCGGAATACTCTGCGCCGTCCACCGTGAGCACCAGCGAATAATCGCCGGTCATGGCGTCGGTAAAGAAGTTTTCATCCAGCTCCAGCGCGTGATTGCCGGCGATCATCTTGCGGTTGGTGAGGATGTCCGCCACCACCGTGTCGCCCTGCATCACGGCCAGCGATATAGTGGAAAGCTGGGGCAAAGTGTAGCGGATGACCGTCTTTTCGCCCGGGGTGTAGATGCACTCCTGCACGGAAGGCAGATTTTCCGCCGGCGCGGCGGTGCATAAAAGCAAAAGCGCCGTTACAAGCGCGAGAAACTTACGCAGCATACGTCCTCCTGAAAAAAAGAAAAACTCCTTCCTTAATGATATAGGAGGCGCGAAAAAAATGCAATAGCAGAATGTGGCCGGAATGTAAAACTGCAAATCAGCGAATATTCACTTGAAAAAATAGCCCGGTCGGCTTACAATAAAAATGGTATATCATGAACGTTTACAAAGGAGACAAAACAATGCGTATCGGCACCATGTCTATCCTGATCCGTGAACAGCTGGGCACAAAAGAGCATATCAGCCATGCGGAGAGTATGGAGCGCGCGAAGAAAGCGGGCTTTGATGTGATGGATCTCAATCTTTGCCGGATCTGCGCGCACCAGACAAAACTGCATCTGGATTCCTGGCAGGAGGAGGCGGAAAAGATCGCCGAGGCGAAGGAGCGGCTGGGCATATCCTTCCCGCAGTGTCATCTGCCCTTCAAATCCGCCAATGTCAAATGGCAGGAGAAAGAGGACTACGAGTATTTTATCAAGATGTTCTACCGCGCCATCGACGTGGCGGCGTATCTGAAATTCCCCTGGGCCGTGGTGCACCCGGACCGTTATTTTGTCGTGCCGGGCAGCGAAAGCTGGGATCTTGAAAAGTTTATTGCAGAAAACCACCGCGAGTACGATCCTCTGGTGGAATACGCGCTGAAAAAGGGCGTGGGCATCGCCTTTGAAAATATGAACCGCGGGCGCTTCTCCCAGGCCGAGGAGCTGGTGGAATACATCGACAGCTATCATGACGACCGTGTGGGCGCATGCTGGGATACGGGCCACGCCAATATGCATTACAAGGGCGGCGACCAGTGGGAGCCGCTGCACAAAGTCGGTCATCGCCTGCATGCCACGCATGTGCACGACAACAACACCAAGGACGATCTGCATCTGTTGCCCTACGAGGGCACCATCAACTGGCCGCGCGTGGTGGCGGCGCTGCGCGATATCAACTACACCGGTGATTTCATCAGCGAGGCGGCGTGCAATTTCTTTACGCCCGACGACATGAAGGATTACATCGCGCGCCATGCGCATTATGTATTGGAGCGGGTGCTGCGGGATGATTAAATTGTGCATTTTTGATCTGGACGGCACGACGGTCAATTCGCTGCGCTCGATCGCCCATTTTGCCAACGAAACGCTCAAAAGATTCGGCTATCCGCCCTTTGCGGAGGATCAGTACCGTCACCTTGCGGGCGGCGGCGCGAATGCACTGTGGAATAACATCTGCCGCGAGGCGAATATCCCCATAAGCATGCACGATGATATGATGCACGACTGGCTGCGCACCTACGAAACGGATTTTGCGTATCTCACCGAGGCGTACGAAGGCGTGCCGGAAATGCTGCTTGCGCTCAAAGAAAAAGGCATTGTCACGGCGATTGTTACCAACAAGGCCAAGGCCATCGCCGACAAGCTGTGCCGGTCGTTCTTTGACGAACAGATGCTTGACGAAATCATCAGCGATCATCCGGGCATGGTATTAAAGCCCGCGCCGGATGAACTGATCCGGCTGATGGAAAAATACGGCGCGTCGGGCGCGGAGACGCTCTACTGCGGCGACCACACCATTGACATGGTGACGGGCAGGAATGCCGGCGCGCAGGCCGTGGGCGTGACGTGGGGCTTCCACACGGCGGAGGCGCTGCGGGAAGCCGGGGCGGATTATATCGCCCGTGTGCCCGGGGATATTGCGGAAATTGCGACCACTCAACTTTACCATATATAAAAGAAAGGAACAGACCATGAAAAAGAAGCACGTCCTCCTTATCTTCACCGATCAGCAGCGCCGTGACACCATCCACGCGCTGGGCAACGACAAGATCATCACCCCCGCGCTGGATTCCATCGCCAATGAGGCCGTCGTTTTTGACCGCTGCTATACGCCCTCGCCCGTGTGCGTGCCCGCGCGCATGAGTATGTTTGCCGGCCAGTACTGCGCGCGCACCGGCAATAACACCAATGACCGCACCAAAGTCTACCAGGGCGAAGGCTTCTATGCCGAGTTCACCAAGGCCGGCTACAACACCCACTGCGTAGGCAAGATGCACTACAATCCCGATCTGTACGGCCTGCTCGGCTTCCGCGGCCGCGATACGCAGGAGGAAATGGCGCATCCCGATGACGATTACACCAAGTTCATCAAGAATTCTCCCTACAAGCATGTGTTTGACTACAACGGTCAGCGCAGCGAATTGTATTATATTCCCCAGGTGTCCCAGCTGCCCAAGGAAATGCATCCCACGCAGTGGGTGGGCGACCGCGCGGTGGAATTCCTCGAAGGCGCCGATCCCGAGAAGGAGCCCGTGTTCCTGATGGCTTCTTTCATCCATCCGCATCCCCCGTTCTGCCCGCCAGCACCCTGGAACAAGCTCTACCGCGGCCCCTTCAATCACACGCCCTTCATCCCCGAGGATAAGGAAAGCTACGCCGATATGCTGCGCAACAAGTACACCTGCGATGCGCTGGGCATCTCTCCCCGCCGTCTGGAGCTGCTGGTGCAGCATTACTACGCCTGCGTGACGTTCGTGGATTATCAGATCAGCCGCATTCTCGACACGCTCAAAAAGAAGGGTATGTACGACGATACCATCATCGTGTTCACCTCCGACCACGGCGATATGATGGGCGACTACGGCTCCATGGGCAAGCGTACGATGCTGGACGCTGCCTCCAATATCCCCTTCCTGCTGAAGGTGCCCGGCCACGAGCATGAAATCCGCCATGATCCCGCGTCGCTTGTTGACCTTGCGCCCACGCTGCTTTCCGCCTGCGGCATTGATTATGACAAGGCCGAGTACGACGGCGTGAACCTCTTTGCGGACACCCACGAAGAAGTGTACAGCCAGTACGCCAACGGCACCATCGGCACCTACATGGTGGCCACGGGCAAGGATAAGCTGGTGTACTCCGCCATCGGCGATAAGTACTTCTACTTCGATTCCTTCCCGGATGAAGTGAACAAGTACGATGAGAGCAATCCCCGCGTGATGGAGCTGAAAGCGAAGCTCGACGCGCACATGGCCTCCGACTGCTGCCCGGTGAAGGACGAGCGCATCATGCAGTCCCCCGCCCGTCAGGAAAAGTACTCCTTCTATCCGCAGTATGACGACCATGCCCGCTATGCGGCCGACGAGCGTGCGCGCATGCCTGAGGGCTATAATTTCCTGACCCTCGGTGGCAAGAACACAGATTATTAAAAACGCACATCGCGGCCTGTGGTTTGTTTCCGCAGGCCGCTTTATCAAAGGAGAAGGTATGAAAAAACAGCTTGTTTTCATCATGACCGATACCCAGCGCTATGATATGGTCTCCTGCTACAAGGATACGGGGCTGAAAACGCCGTGCATTGATGCGCTGGCGGCCGAGGGGTTGCGCTATGAGCGCGCATATACCGCCCAGCCCGTGTGCGGCCCGGCGCGGTCGGCGCTGTTCACGGGCTTGTACCCCGCCTGCAACGGCTCGTGGGGCAATTCGATGGCGCTTGGCGATAACGTAAAGACCGTGGGGCAAAGATTGCACGACAACGGGTTCCGCTGCGCGTACATCGGCAAGTGGCATCTGGACGGCTGTGATTACTTTGGCAACGGCATCTGCCCGGACGGCTGGGATGAGGACTACTGGTACGACATGCGCCGGTATCTGGAGGAAAAGACGGAGGACGACCGGATCATGAGCCGTCTGCCGCAGATGATGGATTTTACCCAGGTGCCGGAGGATTTCACCTACGGTGCGCAGGTATTAAAGCGCGCGAAGGACTTTATGGAAAGATACAAGGATGAGGACTATCTGCTGGTCGTCTCCTTTGACGAGCCGCATTTTCCCTTCCTGTGTCCGCCGCCGTACGACAACATGTACAAGGATTTTGAGTTTCCCAAGAATCCCGCGGTCTACGACACGCTGGAGGGCAAGCCCTCCTATCAGAAGGTGTGGGCGGCGGAGCGGCTGCAGCCCGACCGCGAGAACCTGAAGATCAAGCAGGCGCATTTCTTCGGCTGCAATTCGTATGTGGATGAATTGATCGGCAAGGTCGTGGAGGCCGCGCCCCGCGACGCGATGATCATGTACACCTCCGACCACGGCGATCTTTTGCAGAGCCACTGCCTGTTTGCCAAGGGCCCGGCGGCATACGACGACGTGACGCGCATTCCCTTCATCGTGCGCCATCCCGAGGGCGCAAAGGGCGTGTACGACAAGGGCCCGGTATCGCATATAGCCATCACGCCCACCATCCTTGAATACTTCGGCGTGCCCATCCCCAGGCAATTGCAGGGCGAAAGCCTGCTCAATACCGTGCTGGACAAAGATGCGCCCACCGCGCCTTACGCTTTTATGGAGTTCAACCGCTTTGAGCTGGATCACGATCATTACGGCGGCTTCCAGCCCATGCGCGCGGTGACGGACGGGCGGTACAAATTGTCCGTCAACCTGATGAGCGAAGACGAATTCTACGATCTTGAAAAGGATCCGTACGAGTGCGTCAACCTCATTGACGAGCCCGCTTACGCGGCCGAGCGCGACCGGCTGCACGATGCGCTCACCGATCGCATGTGTGCGCACCGCGATCCCTTCCGCGGCTATTACTGGGAGTGCCGCCCGTGGCGCAAGGACGCGAAAGCCCCCAACTGGCGCTATCGCGGATTTACGCGTCAGCGCGAGAACGAGGAATATGAGCCGCGGCAATTGGACTTTGTCAACGGACTTCCCATGGTGCGCCCGCAGCGGCTGAAGGTGAGCATGACGGACGGCGTTGGGCATGCCAAGAGCCTGCAGGAGCTGGTGGATTATCTCAGGACGTACGATAAGGATGAGGATCATCAGTGAATGAAGGAATGAAAAATGAAAAATGAAGCAACAGCCTGCCGGGAACCGGCAGGCTGTCGTTTTGAGAGTGTGTGAAGGGGGTGACGCGCTCTGCGGAGCGCTACCCCGCACAAAAACAGCCATAATATCCCAAACGGGCACTTTACAAATACCCAAATTCCGGCTAAGATACAAGTAATCCCCTGAAAGGATGATACAGATGAAAACGAAAAACTGCAATGTGTGTATCCTCGGCGACAGCTATTCCACCTTCCTTGGCTGCATTCCCGAAGGCCAGGCGGTGTATTATCCGCGCATCGAAAAGGTGGCGGATGTGACGGAAGCCACCCATACCTGGTGGCAGCCGCTGTTTGCAAGACGGAATATGCGTTTGCTCATCAACGACAGCTATTCGGGCTCCACCGTGTGCAAGCATACGCGCGACGGCCAGGGCCCGGAATCCGCCTTTGTCTACCGCATGCACAATACGCTGAGCGAAAAGGGCATAGGCGGCGAACTGCCCGATGTGATTTTCCTTTTCGGCACCACCAATGATTCCTGGCTTGACCGCAAGGTTGGTCAGGTGAAATACGAAAACCGCACGGAGGAGGAGCTTTTTTCCGTGCTGCCTGCCGCGTGCGAGATGATTGAATACGTCACGCAGCACAACCCGCAGGCAAAAACCTTTGTGCTTGTCAACTGCGGCATCAAGGATGACATCCGCATGGGCCTGCGCGACGCGGCCCTTCACTACGGCGCCGTGCCCGTGATGCTGCAGGATATCGACAAATCCAACGGCCACCCGACGCGCCTTGGCATGGCGCAGATTTCCGCGCAGGTGGAAAAAGCACTTGAAATGGAGGAAAATGCATGAAAGCCTGTGTCATTCAGCCCCCGTATTCAAGGGACATAACGAAAGCCGAGGAGCTGTTTGGGTGGAAGCTCAATCAGCTTGAAGCATGCGACGACAGCCTGGATATCATCGTTCTGCCGGAATACTCGGACGTGCCGGTGGTGACTTCCACCCTGGCGGAAACCCTTGAAATCCACGAAAAATATATCGGCACGCTGCTGAATAAGTGCGTCGATACCGCCCGCCGCTGCCGCGCGATGGTGTTTGTCAACGCTCTGTCCAAGGAAGAGGGCGGCTACCGCAACACCACCTATTGCTATGACCGCGAGGGCGTACTTCGCGGCAAGTATTTCAAAAAGCATCTGCCGCCGCTGGAGATGGAAGTGCTTGCACTTGACAGCGATTACACCATGCAGCCGAGCAAGCCGTACATCCTGGAGATGGAAGGGCTGCGCTTTGGCTTTATGACGTGCTACGATTTCTATTTTTACGAGGCCTTTGCGCGCATCGCCCGGGAGAAGGTGGATATCATCATCGGCTGCTCCCTGCAGCGCAGCGACAGCCACGACGCGCTGGAGGTGATGTGCCGCTTCCTCGCCTACAATACCAATGCTTATGTGCTGCGTGCATCGGTGAGCTTTGATGAAAATTCCACCATCTGCGGCGCGAGCATGATCGTCAGCCCCACGGGCAAGGTGCTTTGCAATTTGAAGGGCCTTTTCGCTGCCGGCACGGCGGAGTTTGACCCGAATGACAAATACATCAAGCCCCTTGGCTTTGGCAACGGCGACGGGCCGCACTACGAATATCTCGAATACGGTCGCAAGCCCTGGCAGTATCGCCCGGGCGGCACGGCGATCATCCGCAACGAAAAAACGCTGCCCTATCCGCGCGTGTGCGCGCACCGCGGCTTTAGCGCCGTGGCGCCCGAAAACAGCCTGCCCGCCTTCGGCGCGGCCATCGGCCTTGGCGCGGAGGAAATCGAATTTGATCTGTGGCCGACCAGCGACGGCGAGATCGTCTCCTGCCACGACAAAACGCTTGATCGCGTAAGCGACGGCACGGGCATTATCTACGAGCATACGTTTGAAGAATTGCAGGGCCTGGACTTCGGCGGCAAATTCAACGAGCATTTCAAGGGCCTGCCGGTGCTGAAATTTGAAGAGATCCTGCAGCGCTTTTCCTGCCACACGATCATGAACATCCACGTAAAGCCGCTGAATGATCACTACGATCCCGCGACGATGCGCAGAATTGTCGATCTGATCCGCAAGTATGACGCGCAGCGGCACGTCTATTTCATGCTGGAAAAGGACGACGACGTGGCACTTTTCCGCTCCTGCGCGCCGGAGATTCCTATCTGCCTTGGGCACGACAAGCGCCGCCCGTGGGAGCTAATCGAGCGCGCCATCGCCGTCAAGGCCGACAAGGTGCAGCTGTTCAAGCCCTACATCAGTCAGGAGATGGTAGACAAAGCGCACGCGCACGGCATCCTCTGCAACGTCTTTTACGCCGACGACGCAGACGAAGCGCGCCGCTACCTTGATATGGGCATCGACTGCGTGCTGACCAACGATTATCTGAAAATCAAGCTGGTAAAGGAAACATTTACAGCGGAAAAATAATAGAAGGGATAACGCCGGATCCAACCGGCGTTATCCCTTTTTAAAAACAATAATCTTTTCCCTCTTCCCTTTTCCTTTTTACCTTCTTTTAATGTCTCCTTCTTCGTTGGTATCAATCGAAAGGCTGTCCAGCACCGTGCCCGTTTTGTGATCGTATACTACCACGTTCAATCCGCGATAATCCGCGGCGTATTCCTCGCCGTCGATGCGGATGGATACGCGGTTGCCTACGTCAAAGCCCGCGCTGATCAGGCGGTATTTTATGCCGTCGTGCAGCTTGCCGTTCATTTTCAGCGGCTCGAAGCCCAAGTCCTCTTCGATTTTCCCGCTCGAGATCACCGCGCAGTAGGAGGCGCGGTATTGCCCGGTCAGGTCTTTTGTAAGGCCAAGCGCTTTGAGGCCCTGCGCAATGCTTTCCGTCATGCGCTTGCCTGCGTCATCTTTGACAGCGAAAAGAATCGAGCAGTCCTTCATGTTTTTCAGCGTGCTGAGATAGGCGATTGTGTCGGTTGTCTGCGTGATGGGATGGCCGGCAAAGCCGCCGCCCTGCGTGGCCGTGCCGTGCTTATCCACCCAGGAGACGATCCATTCCATGTCCCCGGGCAGGGTATCGGGCAAAGTAATTTCCGCCGACAGCGTGCGCTTGCCCGCTGTCTTTTCCTGATAGAGCAATTGCCTTTCACCGCCGATCACGCATTCCACCTGCACCGTCTTTTCGTCCACAAGGTCCAGCCCCTCGCAGTAAAGGCGCATGGTGTTTTTCACGGGATCGTAACCGCTGAGCTGCATCACAAACAGCTGCGCCTTTTCCTGCATGAAGAGCGAATTTTTCTGCAGCTCCTTTTGCAGTTCGGCCCTGCTATACATTTCCAGCAGCGTTTTTTCATTGGAAAAGAGATTGGCGCCCAGCGCCAGACGATCGCCCTCGATTGTTACGCCCATGGCCGCAAGCGTGGTGGGGAGCATGTCAAATGTGCTGTATGTGCGCTTTTGCGCGCTTTCGCTTTCGCAGGCCGCGTTGACAAAGGCGGTGTACACGCGCCTTGTGTAATCATTGGGCACATCCTTGCAAAAATCGCTGTCCATCGTCAGATGATCGCCCACCAGCACAACGGCTGTGTTTTCATAGAAGGGCTGCTGCTGCATCCAGGCAAGCAATTCCGCTATCTGGCAATCGGCGCAGGTGATCACGCGGCTGTACTGATCATCGCCCTCCCCGCAGCGCGCGCAAAGATAGCCGTCCTCAAAGTGCGTATCCACCGTGAGCAGGCTCAGGTGGAAGGGCGCATCCTGCGCGGAAAGGCGCGTCATTTCCTCCCGGGCGAAGGCAAAGAGCTTTTCGTCCTCATAGCCCCAGAAAACAAAATACTTTTCGTCAATCCAGCCCGCTTCCTGCGCGTATACATAATCCCGGATGTCGTAATTGCCGTGCTCGGCAAAATACTGCTTTCTGCCGCCAAAGACGGCGTCCGAGCCGATCAGCAGCGTCTGGCCGTAGCCGGCGTCATGCAGGATATCGCCCAGCGTCCTGAGGCCGGGGAAGAAGCTTTCCTGCTCGCCCATGGAGTTGCCCTCCACCGATACCTTGAGCGGCAGGCCTGCGGTGTGCGCAAACATCGCGCCCATCGTCCACGTGGCGCCCTGCATGACCTGCGCGCCGTTGAGCGCCTCGTCTGCGCCCGAAAAATCCTCGTTTGCCCGGGCGATCTCCGTCAGGCGGGGAATCAGATTCTCTTCCATCGCGCCGCCGCTTTGCGCATCGGCATAGGTCACTTCCATGCTTTCAAGGAAAATATACACAAGGTTGCGCTTATCCTCGGGGAAGGTGATATTCACCTCCGCCGGGTCGGCATAATGCCCGGCGATAAAATCCGAGTTTTCCCCCTGCGCGCGCAGATAATCCACCACCTGCACCCGCGTATCCAGCCAGAAAAAGCCGCCCGCGAGCGACAGAATCAGCGCGAAAACGCCCAGCACCCAGCAGCGGCGCAGACGCTTAAATACAAACAGAGACAGCATAAGCACCGCTGCCGCCGGCAGGCCGCACAGCAAAACATACTGCCACACCACCTCGGGATCGCCGTCGCCCAGAGAGCTTTTAAGATAATATACCAGTTCGTCCATCGACAGATGCTGCCAGGTGGACAGCAGCCAGCGCACGGAAAGCAGCCACAGCGCCGCAACGGCCAGACATACCGCGCCCGCAATGGCCCCGGCGCGCCGATTTTTCTTTTGCATGCGGGTTTCCCTCTTTTGAAAATTTATCCTGATTATTATAGCGCCAAGGGGAGAAAAGTGCAATGAAATCATCGCTGCACGGCAGTTTTGATAGTGAGGTGATGGGGGTAACGCTGCCCCGCTCGTTTTTCCGCAGAAAAACGGCGGTCCCCAACGCCATCCGGGATTGCTTTCATCAAACTGAAAAAGGGGCCTGAAGCCGAG
>JAZQXQ010000240.1:0-3123 GCA_045632965.1 Clostridia bacterium | reverse complement strand
CTGGCTGTCTGCGGGCATACGCACGGCGGGCAGGTGGCGTTCTTTGGTTTTGCGCCGTATACTTCAAGCCTGTACGGCCCGCGCTACGGCAACATGTATTTGTCGGGCGAGATTGAAGAGGATGACGGCGTGCATGTGCTCATTTCCAACGGCGTTGGCACCACCTGGATGCCGCTGCGCTTTGGCGCCAAACCGCAGTATCATCTGATCACATTGCGCCGCGCGAGGCCGCAAAGATGAAAAATTGCTTGTATACGCAGCGATTGCTGCTGCGCCCCTTTGCAAAAGACGATTACGCGCTGGTGCATGCCATTGCGGCGGATGAAGAGACCACGAGGTTCCTCTACTACTGGGGACGTATGGGCATGACGGTGGAGCAGGATACGCAGCGCTTTCTCAATTATGCTGCGGGCGGCTGGGAAAAAGAAAACGTCATCGACCGTGAATACGTGCTGGTGCGAAGGGAAGACGGCGCGGAAATCGGCGATGGCAGTATTCAGATTATCGGTGACAAAGAGGCCGAGATCGGCTGGATATTGTTGCCGGAATACCGCGGATGCGGCTATGTGACCGAAATGGCGCAGGAATTGCTGCGCTACGGCTTTGAGGACTTGCAGATGGAGCGTATCATCGCCAGCTGCGATGCGCAAAATACCGCATCGTATCGCGTGATGGAACGATTGAATATGCATTTGTGGGAGACAAAACGCGGCGTGCGGCCTGTCAAAAAAGAGGGCGATCTGCCCGGTGACACGCTGGTATACGGTATTGATAAAGAAACATGGGACAAAAGCAAATAAAAAAGAATCCCCAAGTGGGATTCTTTTTTGCTTATTCTTTTAGAGGGAGAAGATGATGGCGCCCAGCACGGCAGACAGGCAGATCAGGAGAATGGGCGATGGTTTCTTTTTCAGCATACGCTTGCTGAAAACCTTGTAGAAGATGATAATGCACATTATAATCAGCGCCTTGCCGTTAAAGCACATGCTGTCATCAGCACGCACGGCCTTGCTGGTCATATACACGCCCGTGGCCAGGATGATGCCGATCATGGCAGGCTTGAGGCCGCGCATGACGGCCTGTACGACGGGATGTCGGATAGCGGATTTGAGCAGGCACATTACCATCAGAATGATAACAAAGGCGGGCAGCACCACGGCGAAGGTGGCCAGCATGGAACCGAAAAGCCCCGCCTGGCTGCTGCCGACGTACGTGGCCAGATTGACCATGATGGGGCCGGGCGTGCTTTCGCTGACGGCGATCATATAGCTGAGAGTCTCGTCCGTCAGCCAGCCGTAGGACATGACGATTTCGCGGATCAAGGGGATAGCGGCATACGCGCCGCCGAAGGAGAAAAGCCCCACGCGCAGGAAGCCGATCAGCAGATCGAGATAAATCATGCCGCGTTACCTCCCTTCTGCCCAAGGAGATACACGCACAGGCTGACAGCGCCTGCGATGAGCATCAGTGCGATGGAGGAGAAGCGCAGCGACAGGAAGTTGATCAAAAGCATGGCAAGGGCTGCGGCGATAACAATGCCGACACTCAAGGGCTTTTTCTTCATTTTTTTGATCATCGTAATGCCGGCGTCGAGGATTAGCAGGCCCACGCAGATCTGAATGCCGCGGAAGGCATTGGCGATCAGCGTGATTTCAAGGAAGGAATCAAGGAACAACGAAATAAAGAAAATGATGAAGAAAGAGGGAAGCACGATGCCGAGCGTAGTCAGCACGGCGCCGAACAGCCCCGCCTGCTGATACCCCACAAACGTGGCGCAGTTGATGGCGATGGGGCCGGGGGTGGACTCAGCCACCACGATAACATCCATCATGTCGTCATGCGATATCCATTTTTTCTTTTCCACGCAGATATCCTCAATTACCGGGATCATGGCATATCCGCCGCCGAAGGTGAACAGGCCGATCTTCGCGAACGTGAGGAAGAGACTGAGCAGGGGTATTTTCTTTTTCACAGCGAGCTCCTTGGTTTTTTTTACCATCATATACGATATACACCGTTTTGTCAAAAAGAAAACCTTCCCGGAGAAAGGATAACCGGGAAGGCGTTTTTTGATTACAGCTGGCGGCTGATGACGCGGGAGAGGAACTCGCGCGTGCGCGGCTGCTTGGGACTCGAGAACAGCTCGCTGGGCGGCGCATCCTCGGTGATGACGCCCTGATCCATGAAGATCACGCGGTCGGCCACGTCGCG
Source organism: Clostridia bacterium (assembly GCA_045632965.1). GTDB lineage: Bacteria > Bacillota > Clostridia > Christensenellales > Aristaeellaceae > SFMI01. The sequence continues at coordinate 912 of JAZQXQ010000240.1, read as the reverse complement.
GGCGAAGCTCATTTCGTGGGTGACGATCAGCATGGTCAGTTTGGCTTCTGCCAGCTGCTTCATGACGGAAAGCACTTCGCCGACCATTTCGGGGTCCAGCGCGCTGGTGGGTTCGTCAAAGAGCAGAACCTCGGGATCCATGCACAATGCACGGGCGATGGCCACGCGCTGCTTCTGGCCGCCGGAGAGCTGGGCGGGGCGGGCATTGCGATAGGGCGCCATGCCGACCTTTTCGAGGTAATACACGGCCTTTTCTTCGGCAGTTTTGCGATCGCGGCCCAGTACGCGGGTCTGGCCGATGATACAGTTTTCCAGCACGCTCATATTGGCAAAGAGATTGAAGGACTGGAACACCATGCCGACCTTGCTGAGAAACTCACCGCGCTTCCATTCCTTTTCCACATTTTTGCCGTGGAAGAGGATTTCGCCTCCGGTGGGCTCTTCCAGATAATTGATGCAGCGAAGGAGGGTGGATTTGCCTGAGCCCGAAGAGCCGATGATGCAAATGACTTCGCCGGCTTCTACATTAAAGGAAATATCGCGCAGCACCTCGTGATCGCCGAAGCTCTTTTGCAGGGAGCGCACTTCAAGAATATGTTCACTCATGATTTACGCCTCCTTCTTGCTGCTCACGGTGATGGAGCTTTTGCTGTCGGACTGGGAACCGTAGATGGTGTAATTGTTTTTGCCGTCCATTTTCTTTTCCACCAGGCGCAATAGGCGCGTGATGGAGAGCGTCAGCACCAGATAAATACAGGCGGTGATGAAGAATACTTCAAAATAACGCAGGTAGGTGCCGGCGGCGGACTTACTCATGAAGAAGAGTTCGCCCACGGAAATAACATTGAGTACGGACGAGTCCTTGATATTGACGACAAATTCGTTGCCGATGGAGGGCATGATCCGCTTGAT
>JAZQXQ010000239.1:0-1783 GCA_045632965.1 Clostridia bacterium | reverse complement strand
CCCACCGAGAACTTCGCCATCAAGAACCACGTGCATCCCGCCGAAGTCACGCAGAAGAACATCACCCACTTCCGCGAGCAGCTGCAGATGCTGGGCTTCTCCTTTGACTACGACCGCGAGGTGGACACCACCGATCCCAACTACTACAAGTGGACGCAGTGGATCTTCCTGCAGATGTTCAAGCACGGCCTGGCCTACAAGAGCAACATGCCCGTCAACTGGTGCACGGGCTGCAAGTGCGTGCTGGCCAACGAAGAAGTGGTCGACGGCGTTTGCGAGCGCTGCGGCAGCGAAGTAACCCACAAGCAGCAGGGCCAGTGGATGCTCAAGATCACTGCCTATGCCCAGAAGCTCCTTGACGGTCTGGATGACGTTGATTTCATCGACCGCGTCAAGCTCTCCCAGCGCAACTGGATCGGCCGCAGCGAGGGCGCGGAGATCGACTTCACCATCGAAGGCACCGAGGACAAGCTGCGCGTCTTCACCACCCGCGCCGATACCCTCTTTGGCGCCACCTACATGGTGCTCTCTCCCGAGCATCCCTGCCTCGAAAAATATCAGGACCGCATCAAGAATTATGCGGAGCTGATGGAATACCGCGCCTTCGCTCAGCGCAAGAGCGACTTTGAGCGCACCGAAATGAACAAGGACAAGACCGGCGTTGAAATTGACGGCCTGCGCGCCGTCAATCCCATGACCGGCACCTCCATCCCGATCTGGATCAGCGACTATGTGCTGATGACCTACGGCACGGGCGCCATCATGGCCGTTCCCGCGCACGATGAGCGCGACTGGGACTTCGCCAAGAAATTCAATCTGCCCATCATCGAGGTTGTGTCCGGCGGCGAAAACGTGCAGGAAAAGTGCTACAGCGACGTAGCCACCGGCACCATGGTCAACTCCGGCTTCATGAACGGCATGCCCGTCGCCGAAGCCAAAAAGGCCGCCATCGCCTACGCGCAGGAGCACGGTTTTGGCGAGGGCAAGGTCAACTTCAAGCTCCGCGACTGGGTGTTTGCCCGCCAGCGTTACTGGGGCGAGCCCATTCCGATCATCCACTGCCCCGCGTGCGGCATGGTGCCCATGGATGAAAAGGATCTGCCCCTGCTGCTGCCCGATGTAAAGAACTACGAGCCCACCGAAACCGGCGAATCGCCCCTGGCGAAGATCACCGACTGGGTGAACTGCAAGTGCCCCAAGTGCGGCGGCGACGCCAAGCGTGAAACGGACACCATGCCCCAGTGGGCCGGCTCCAGCTGGTACTTCCTGCGCTACTGCGATCCCAAGAACGATATGCACCTGGCCGCCAAGGAGGCGCTTTCCTACTGGATGCCCGTTGACTGGTACAACGGCGGCATGGAACACACCACGCTGCATCTGCTCTACAGCCGTTTCTGGAACCTGTTCCTGCATGACATCGGCGTTTGCCCCGTGGCCGAGCCTTACAAGAAGCGCACCAGTCACGGCATGGTGCTGGCTTATGCCTACGAAACCGAGCGCGATGAAAACGGTCAGGTAACGCCCAAGAAGGACGAAAACGGCAATCCCATCATGCTGCTGGATGACAACGGCAAGCCCATCATCGAAAAGATGAGCAAGTCCCGCGGCAACGTCGTCAACCCTGACGACGTGGTTGCCGAAATCGGCGCCGACGCCTTCCGTATGTACGAGATGTTCATGGGCGCCTTCGAGCAGGCCATTCCGTGGAGCACCACGGGCGCGGTCGGCTGCCGCAAGTTCATCGAGCGCGTGTGGCGTCTGCAGGGCATTCTCTCTGACGAAG
>JAZQXQ010000238.1:0-2865 GCA_045632965.1 Clostridia bacterium | reverse complement strand
TTTCCGTAGCGGCTGCCGATAAAATACGCAGCCGTATCGCCCGCCAGCGGCACCACAAAGGAAGTGAACAAAAGCATTACCTGCAGATACCTTGCCGGGGCATTGATCTGCGCCAGCAGGCACATACCGGGCAGCGACACCGCATAGAAGGGCATCAGCGAATAGAGGATGTCCTCCACCTTCGGCTCGCCGTGGAAAAGCACATAGCCGATAGTAATCATCGTCGTCAGCGCCAGAATGGGCATGAGCGTGCGGTTGTCATACAGCAAAAAGCAGGGAATGGACAGCACCGTTGCCATCCACACCGGCCAGCGCACCACCTGATGCCCTTTTTCATTGAGCGCATGAATCATCTCATGCAGCGCAATGCCAATGGCAATAATGCAGATGACGGAAAAGACCCATCCGCCCATCGCGATGGCCGCAATCAGCACACAGGCCAAAATCGCGCCGGTAATCGTACGTGTTTTCATGCTCTCATCACTCCTTGCGGCCGCCAAAGCGCCTGTCGCGTTTTCCAAAAGTATTCAGCGCCGCATAATAATCTTCCAGCGAAAAATCAGGCCAGAGCACCTCGGGAAACACCATCTCCGCATACGCGCACTGATATAATAAGAAATTACTCAGCCGCATTTCACCGCTGGTGCGGATCAAAAGATCCACATCGGGCAGATCGTGGGTGTACAGCGCATCGGCAAAAGCCTTTTCGTCAATGTCCCGCGCGTCCATCTGCCCGTCTTTCACTTTTTCCGCCAGCGCGCGCGCAGCCGATACAATCTCCGCCCGCGCGCCGTAATTGATGGCGATATTGAGTTTAAGCCCGGTATTGCCCTTCGTGCGCTCCTCGGCCTTGATCACAGCCTCGCGCTGCGGAGCGGGCAAACCCTGCTTATCCCCCAAAATGCGGATGCACACATTTTTCTCATCCAGCTCGTCAATCTCGCTGGAAAAATACTCCAGCAAAAGGCCCATCAGCGCATTGACCTCGCTTTCGCTGCGGCGCCAGTTCTCGGTGGAAAAGGCATACAGCGTCAGCGCTTCGATGCCGATATCGCTGCTCTCGCGGATCACGCCGCGCAGCGCCTCCACGCCCTTGCGGTGCCCCAGCGCCACCTGCAGGGCATGCGCCTTGGCCCAGCGGCCGTTGCCATCCATGATGATCGCCACATGCCGGGGCAGTTTTTTCACTTCGCTCATGCTGTTTTACTCCTCCGGCTGACGGGGATCGCCGTCCTTAAAAAGCGATACATACAGCGTATCGCCCCGCACCGCAACAACGCGCGCAGAATACTGCGCCCCTTCGCTGCGCTCGCCGGTATAGATTACACGGGGAGAAATATTTTTCTCCCGGCACAGCGAAAGCGCCTGCCCGAGGGGAAGCCCCAGGCACGCGTCGCTGATATCATACTGATGATTGCCCATCAGACGGACATGATCTCCTTTTCCTTTTCGGCAGAAATCTTATCGATCTCCTTGATAGCGCCGTCGGTTACCTTCTGCAGTTCGTCTTCAGCCTTGCGCTGATCGTCCTCAGTCAGTTCGCCGTCCTTCTTGCCCTTCTTGATCTGCTCCATGGCGTCGCGGCGGATGTTGCGGCAGGCTACCTTGGCTTCCTCGGCGCTCTTGCGAACAACCTTGGTCAGCTCCTTGCGGCGCTCCTCGTTCAGTTCCGGCACGATCAGGCGGATCACGCGGCCGTCATTGGAAGGATTGAGGCCCAGATCGCTCTTCTGGATGGCCTTTTCCACCAGGGAGATGGCCTTGGTATCCCACAGGGAGATGGTCAGCATGCGGGGTTCGGGCGCAGAGATATTGCCCATCTGGTTGATGGGAGTGGGCGTGCCGTAGTAATCCACCATCACGCGGTCGAGAATCTGCGGATTGGCGCGGCCGGCGCGAAGGGACATCATCTCGCGCTTGTAAGAATCGCGGGACTTGCCCATTCTTTCCTTCGCTTCGTCAATAATCGACTTGTAAACTGCCATAGTAGTATATCCTCCATTCAATAATAAACAGGTTGCTTTCATTATTTTACTTGTTTTCGTGCTTTCTGGCAAGCCCCAAGCGCACCAATTTTATACAAAACATGCCATTTCAACTTTTTTCAAAAAAAAAGTGAAAAAAATTTTATTTACCCCTTTACAAACGCTTTCGGATATGATATTATATTCCTTGTTGAGGGGCATTAGCGCAGCTGGTAGCGCACAACACTGGCAGTGTTGGGGTCAGGAGTTCGAATCTCCTATGCTCCACCAAACCGAAAGTCGAAAGGCTTTCGGTTTTTTGTTTTATCCGATTTTATCCTTGACAGATGCGCTTTATCCCGCTACAATATTTACAGGTTTTTCAAAAACCGCTGATAAGTTTTTTAATTCTCCTATCTATTTATATCAGCTTGATCTTTTGCGCATATACTATAAAAAAAGCGTCCGGAGGAAATGATGACCCGCACGAAACTGAAAGATCGTCTGTTGCCCGATTACACCCACGGCGAAGAGCTCGCCAATATGATCTCCCACATCGTCGGCGGAGGGCTCGGCGTTGTTGTCCTGTTTGTCTGCCTGTTTCTGTCCATCTGGCGGCACAATGTCTGGGGCATTGTGGGCAGCGCCGTCTACGGCGTTTCGTTCATCCAGCTTTACGCCATCTCCAGCATCTATCACGGCCTGCGCCCCGGCACGGCCAAGAAAGTGCTGCAGGTGATCGATCACTGCTCCATCTATATTTTTATCGCCGGCACCTACACGCCCATTATGCTTTGCGCGCTGCGCCCCTTGTATCCCGGATGGGCCTGGTCACTGCTGGGCGTTGTCTGGGTCATCGCAGCGCTGGCCATCACGCTCAACGCGATTGATCTAAAAAAAA
>JAZQXQ010000237.1:0-7286 GCA_045632965.1 Clostridia bacterium | reverse complement strand
CGCGCATTGATCTGATCAGCCAGTGCTTTGCGGCCTTTGCGCGCATGCCGCGCAATCAGGTGGTAAGCGCGCTGGATCACGCGTGGGAGCAGCTGCACGACAGCAAAAACGGCGTGACGTATCTGATGAATCCGCCCTTTTCGCCGGAAGAAAAAGCGGGCTATATCGGCGCGTATCTGCCCGGCGTGCGCGAAAACGGCGGACAGTATACGCACGCGGTGCCGTGGTTCATGCGCGCGCTGCTGCAATATGGCAGGAAAGACCGCGCATGGCAGCTGCTGCATGAAATTCTGCCCTACAATCATTCCTTTGATATTGCCTCCGCCCGGCATTACCGCACGGAGCCCTATGCTTTGGCGGCGGACGTATACCGCTGGGGCCGCGGCGGCTGGACGTGGTATACCGGCAGCGCGGCGTGGCTGCAATATGTGTTTCTCTGCGATTTTCTGGGCTTTGACAAGCGCGGCAATCAGGTGACAATGCGGCCGAGGGTGCCCGACACCTGGGAGGAATGCACCATTTTGTATCGCTACGGCGAAAGCCGCTATTGCCTGACGGCGTCGCGGGATGCGGCGTATGTCACGCTGGACGGCGCGCGGGTGCGGGGAGAATACGTGGAATTGAAGGATGACGGCAGGATGCACGAGGCGCGGTTCCCGATGGGGGAGTAACGCCCTCTGCGGAGGGCTACACCTCATCAGGCTCATTCATTCGCCAGCTTCCCCTTGAGGGGAAGGTGGCGCGGCGTAGCCGTGCCGGATGAGGTGTAGCTGCCCGCAGGCAGCGTTATCTTTTTTCAACAAAATCTTTTCTTTTCACGTTTTGTTCATGGTTGCTTAAAATATGTTTGCTATGATACAGTTGTACAAAAGGAAACTAAGCGTATTTTGTACATGAAACGTACGAAAAGCGAAAGGAGCTTTGATGATTTGATGAAAAAGAACCGTTTGTTTGGCTATGTGGCGCTGCTGGCTTGCGCCGTGATGATCCTTACCGCCATGACGGCCTTTGCCGGCACGCTCTCCCAGAGCGATATTGACGCCATCGTCAATACCGAAACGGACGCCAGCCTTGTGACCAGCCCCTTCATTGAGGCGGTCAACATCGCCCGTCCCAGCGTGGTGGGCGTGAATAACTACGCCATCACCTACAGCTACGGCAATTCCTACGGCGGCAGCTATTTCTTCGGCTACGGCTACGGCAACCAGCAGCCCACGCAGAAGGAACAGCTGGCCGGCACGGGCTCGGGCGTGGTCATCAGCGAGTACGGCCACATCCTCACCAATTTCCATGTGGTGGAGGACGCCTCCCGCGTGACCGTTTTTGACGGCGAAAAGGAGCTGGACGTCGAAATCGTGGTCTTCAGCGAGGAAAAGGATATCGCTGTGCTCTTGTGCCCCGAGATTGAACTGCCCGCCGTGAAGCTGGGCGACAGCGACAAGCTGCAGGTGGGCGAATGGGCGATCGTCATCGGCAACCCCCTGGGCGAGGATTTCTTCCGCTCGGTGACGGTGGGCACGGTGTCCTCGCTCGAGCGCAGCGTGGAGCAGAGCGTGCAGGATAAGTACGGCCGCAAGACGACCGTTGAAAACTCCATGATCCAGGTGGACGCCGCCATCAACTCCGGCAACTCCGGCGGCGGCATGTTCAATACCCTCGGCCAGCTGATGGGCATTCCCTCGCTCAAATATTCTTCCAGCTATTATTCCTCCACCAGCATTGACAATATCGGCATGTGCATCCCCATCAATGTGGCCAAGGAGCTGATCGCCGAGGCGCTGAGCGTGTATGACGGCGATGAAATCAGCAAGAAGCTGGAAGAAAAGGCCAGGAATGAAAAGATCAATATTCTCGATGACTCCCAGCGTCCGCGCCTGGGCGTGTCGGTGGCGACGCTCAACAGCTATGTGGTCAATCAGGGCCTTTTGCCCAACGGCGCGTATGTGACCATCGTGGAAGCGGGCTCTCCTGCCGAGGAAGCCGGTATCCAGGTGGGCGATATCATCGTGGATATTGACGGCACGGTGATTACCGATTCGTCGATGATGGTGGACTTTATCCAGAGCACCTACAAGGCTGGCGACGTGATCAAAGTGAAGGTCTACCGCGCGGAGAATATTCAGGACGCGAAGACCGTGGGCGAGATCGGCGACGGCGAATACATTGATCTTGAAGTGACGCTGCGCATTATTGATGAGCAGCCGGCGGCGTAAAGTGCGCTGACACGCACTCAAAAGGGAACGGATTTATCCGTTCCCTTTTGAATTGCATCATTTTCCTGTGCGGCAAGCCGCACGGCCGGAAAATGATATAGGAAGCAACCTGGCGGTTCTTGCCCGGGGCCTTCCGGCCCGCCCTCACTAAAAATGATCCACCGGATCATTTTTCGGGCGCTGCGGGCCCCGCACCGCACATGTCGCTGCTGCGGATTATAAACGAGAGCGCTGCGCCTCTCGTTGCTCTCCGCGAGTTAGTTTTTTCCTCACGCTCTCGGCGAGAGCGTAACCTTCCAGTCGATCACGTCATCCACTTCGTATTTTTCCATGAGATTGGGGCCGCAGCTGGCAGAACCGCAGCCGGCGCTTTGCGCATCCAGGCACAGCACCGTGTCGCCGCAGGGCGTAAGCTCAAATTCATGCGGCTTGCAGGTGAGCTCTTCCTGCGTGTAGGGGCTGACGGAGAAGGAGAATTTGCCCTGCGCGAGAAGGCTTGCCTGACGGCTGGCCAATTGCATCCATTCGCAGTCAAAGTGGCTGCCGTTTTCCTGGGGCTTCAAATATGGCTCATGCTGCTGGGAGACGGTGGAAGCGTATACATCCTTGACGCAGGCGTGGCGCTTGTCGATGTAGCTTTCGTAGGGGCCGAAGCCGAAATACGTGAGCGTGTCGAATTTGCGCGGCAGGAAGAAGCGAAGGCCGAATCGCGGCAGCGTGGGCGCGTAGGGGTTCTTTTCCATGTGGCAGGAGAAGCGGATATCGCCCGTGCCGTCAATTACCCACTGCGCGCGGCCGGTGATGATGGGCGGCAGGTAGGGTGAGACGAGCGACACGATGGCTTCCAGCGTCACGCAGTTGTTTTCCTGCGTGATCTTCATGCCGTAGGCGCGCGGCGAGGCCTTGTCGTACAGGAAAGCTTCCCACTCCTTGCGGAGCTTGCGCTCGTTATCGATCGGCGCACGCCAGATATTAAGCTGCGCGGGGCGGGTGATGAGCTGTTCGTTATTGTACACGGCGGTGTGCAGTGCGCAGGTATTCTTGTCAAAGACGTAGCGGAAGGTTTCGCCCGATACCGTGACAAAGCGCGCGTCCTCGTCGTAGCTGATCAAGCCTTCCTCGGCGGGCAGCAGCTGCGCGGGGCAAACCATCTCGCCGTGCTGCTCATAGCCCAGCGTGTGGCCGGCGGAGACCAGCGGCGTTTCGTGGGCGAGGAGCATTTCAAAGAATACGGCAAAGGGGCCGGTGAGATTATCGGGGTAGGAAAGCGTGATTTCGCCGTCCCCGTGCGGGGCAATATTCAGCTGCTCGCGCGGCACGAAGGCGGTGTAGACCGCTTCGCCGTTCTGCTTGATCGTATAGGCCAGATCGATGCGGTCGGCAAGGGTGGTGAAATCATAGTAATTGTGCACGGAGAACACGCCCTTTTCCAGATCAACGGGCGTCAGGCGCGCCGGACGGCAGACATTCTTGAATTCCAAGAGGCCCGTGTGCGGCGTGCGGTCGGGATATACCAGTCCGTCCATGCAGAAGTTTTCGTCGTGCAAAAGCTCGTTGTGGTCGCCGCCGTAGAGGAATTTCTTTTTGCCGTCCGTTGTACGGCCGACGTATACGGCATGGTCGCACCACTCCCACACAAAGCCGCCGCAGAAGCCCGGATGGCGCTCGATGCACTGGAAATAATCCTCCGCGTCTCCCGGGCCGTTGCCCATGGCGTGGATGTATTCGCACAGGATGTAGGGCTTTTTGATGATGTGCCCGGCGGCATAGTCGCTGCGGCCGACGTTGTTTTCCTCAACAACGCCTGTTTCCAGCTGCCGGAAATAGCGGTCAATGGCGGCGATGGGCGGATACATACGGCTGTAGGTATCGAGAATTTCCTCGGGGAAATCCATGCCCTCGGGCGGGAAGGACGCGCGCTCGTAGTGCGTCAGGCGCGAGGGATCGTATTCCTTGCACCAGGCAAGGGGTGCGATGAAATTGACGCCATAGCCCGCTTCGTTGCCCATGGACCACATGATCACGCTGGGACGGTTCTTGTCGCGCTCAACCAGCAGCTTAACGCGATCGAGGAAAGGCGCGGCATAGGCGGGATCATTGGCCAGCAGATTGTAGCAGCTGTCCTTGTCGGGGGCGCTGCGGTTGGCGCCGTGGGCGTATACCACGCCGTGACACTCCATATCCGCCTCGTCGATGACATAGAAGCCGTACTTGTCGCACATGCGCGTAAACAGGGGCGAGTTGGGATAATGGCTGGTGCGGATGGCGTTGATATTGTGATGCTTCATGAGGATCAGATCGCGCAGCATGCGCTCTTCATCCACCGCCGCGCCGACGTAAGGATCGGAATCGTGGCGGTTGACGCCGCGGAACTTGACGGGCGCGCCGTTGATGAGCACGATGCCTTCTTCCACCTTGATTTCGCGGAAACCCACGGGCTCCATGATGTATTCGCCGTTGCAGCAAAGCAGCAGCTGGTAAAGCGCGGGATTTTCGGCATTCCAGAGGATAGGCGCGTCAACGTCGCAGAGGATTTCGTCCCTGGCTGTGCCCGAGGCGATCACATCGCCCGCGGGGGATAAAAGCTCCCACTGCGTTTCGCCTTCGCCTTCATAGGTAAGGTCCACCTTCAGCTGCGCGCTCTTGTAATCGGGCGCGAGGAGGGTGTGCACAAAATAATCCTCCAGGCGGTTTTCGGGGCGCGTGAGGATATACACATCGCGGAAAATGCCCGATTGGCGGAATTTATCCTGATCCTCAAAGTATGTGCCGTCGCACCATTTGAGCACGAGCACGGTCAGGTCGTTTTCGCCGCTGATGACATAATCGGTGATATCAAACTCGCCCGTGGAGTGCGATACCTGATTGTAGCCCGCCAAGGCGCCGTTGACATACACATAGCAGCAGGAGTCCACGCCCTCGAAATTCAGCAGATAGCGCATACCCTTCTGCTTTTTGAGTTCAAACGTGCACTGATAAAGGCCGCAGGGATTGTCATGCGGCACATAGGGCGGATCAAAGGGAATGGGGAAGCGCACGTTGGTGTACTGGTGATGATCGTAGCCCTGCATCTGCCACACCGAGGGCACGGGGATCAGATCCGTGCACACGGAAGGGGAGAAGATATCCTCGGGCAGAAGCTGCAGCGATTCAAAATAGCGGAAGCGCCAGGTGCCTGAGAGCATCAGCAGCTGCTCGGACTCCATGCGGATATCCTTGAGCGCACAGCCTCTGCTGTCGAAGGGAATGTAATACGCGCGGGGCGCGCGCGTGCCCACATGGGCGATATCAATATTCTCGTGATACGGGAAAGAATGCATAATGTGACCATCCTTTCAGACGTGTTTTTTTATATTATACACGACAAATGACGAAAGAGAAAGAAATATATTGTTGCTGTACAGGATGAATGATATAATATACACAAAGGAGTGGCCTTTGAGGTGGTAAATTTCGTTGCTGCCACACGCCTTATGGGCTAAAAGAGATGCAGGAGATGCGACGCCTGCCAAAGGCCACCGATTGAAACCCGCTTTCAGCATGATGAAAGCGGGTTTTCTTTTTGCCTTATGGAATAACCCCCTCTGAAAAAATCAGAGGGGGTTATGTGTTATTTATCCCTGATCCTGGTGCCTGTCGCTGCGGCGACGGCGCACGGTGGCAGAAGCGTTATTTGCGTTCTGCGCCGCATTCACATCGGGCGTTTGCGTGGTGCGCGGAGCAGGCGGCGTGAAGGCCGACTGGTATTTCTGTGTCTGCTGCACATTCTGCTGCGGATACTGCGTCTGCGGACGCTGGTAGGCGGCATTGCGCGCGGCCTGCTGCTGTGCGGCACGGCGCTGCGCGGCACGCTGGGCGGCGCGGCGCTGATTCTGCCGGTGGATGGAATAGGCGTAGATGCCGCCGCCGGCGATGATACCGACGCCCGCCAACGCCAGCCACAAAAGGCTGCTGCCCGAGCCGCCTTCCGCATTGGGCGTGGGCGTGACGTAGGGCTCAAAATTGGTGGTGGGCAGAATGGATACCGTGGCGGTAGGCGTGGGCGTGGCGATGGATTCGGGATCGGTGGAAGGCGTGGTCAGCGGGCTCATGAAGGGATTGTAGGTGACATTCACGGGGCTGCTGGTCTGCCAGATCTGGGCGTTGAAATCCTCCGGAGAGGTGATGACATTGCCGTTATTGTTTGCGCTTCCGGTGGTGGGATTCTCCTGCGACTGCAGGTATTCGTCGCTCGTGAGGAATTCCGTCAATTCGCCCATGGACAGCACCTTGAAGTAATCGCCCATGACATAGCCCTCAGTGCCCGCCTGGTTGATGTGATACCAGGTCTGACCGTTGATGGTTTCGGTGCCCAGCACCAGGGCGAAGGCATACTGATTCATCATGCGGATGTAGCTGCTGTCCGTGGAAGCGCCAGCGCGCAGGCGCACGTTGTTGGTGGTCACATAGCCGTAGCTGGAGAGGCTCTCCTGCGTGATGGGCGCGATGGTGGGCGTGGCCGCCGGCGCGGGGGTGGCGGTGCGCAGGGTTTCTTCGTAAATGATGGATTCTTCGTAGCTCATCATGCGCAGCTGGTCGCCGCGGATGTAGCCGTAGATTTCACCAAAGCGCACGATCTGCCAGGATTCACCCTCGACATACTCCTGCGTGAGCACCCAGACAACCTCGCCGGCAGAAAGCACCTCGATGATTTCGGCGTTGGTGTTGGCATAGGCGCGCAGCAGCACGTTGTTGCCGTTGGTCACGGCATAGCCGGAATAGGGCGCGGGGGTGGCGGTAGGCGCGATGGTGGGGCTGGTCTGCGGCAGCAGGGCGGTGAGATAGGGCGCGGCCTCCTCGGGCGTGATGCGCTGAAGCACATCGTCGGGCAGATAGCCGCTCAGATTGGCCTGCAGGGCCTCGGCACTGTGCCAGCATACGCCGTCAATGTACGCCTGACCCCACAGGTATACCAGCGTGTGCGCAGGCAGCGTGGTCAGCGTGGTATCGCCGATGGTCACGCCTGTGCGCAGATCCACCGCGCGGGTGGTGAGCGCATAGCCGGTATAGGGCGCGGGCGTGGGCGAAATGGTA